>CAJBIL010000540.1 GCA_903953145.1 uncultured beta proteobacterium | reverse complement strand
TACGCGGTAGGCGCTGGCCGAAGCCGCGCGGTCGATCTGCACTGCATCGAGCATCCGGTAGCCGAAGTCGCTGCTGGCGCGAGTTCAACTTCGAAGTGCAACTCTGATTAACAGGTTGAAAGGGCAAGATGTGAGAGCATCCGAACCCCTAGACCGCCAAGTCAAAGTTGCCCGGAATGAAATACACACATCTCACCCAGAACGAACGGTACCAGATTGCCATCCTCAACAAAGCCGGACATGATCAAAGCGAGATTGCCCAAGTGATGAATCGGCATCCATCGACCATCAGTCGTGAGTTGCGACGGAATCGCGGGCGGCGCGGCTATAGGCCAAAGCAAGCGCACGAGTTCTCACAGGCTCGCATGCGGGCCTGTGAGAACGGCCCTCGCGTTACTGCTGAGACATGGGCCGTAGTCGACGCCAAACTTGCTGAGACTTGGAGTCCGGAACAAATCGCTGGTCACCTCAAGGCCAACGAACAACCCACCGTCAGCCACGAGGCCATCTATCGGCGTATCTATGCCGACAAGCGTGCCGGTGGCACCCTGCATCGCGCTTTGCGTTGCCAGAAGGCTCGCAGAAAACGCTACGGCGGACGCGAACGGCGCGGCACGATTCCCAACCAGGTATCCATTGATCTGCGCCCGACCATCGTGGGTGAGCGCGGTCGCTTCGGTGACTGGGAGGGTGATCTGGTTATTGGTGCTGGACAGAAACAAGCGCTCGTCACACTCAATGAACGCACGTCTCGCTATACGCTGATTGCCCATGTGCCGTTCAAGACGGCGCAGGCGGTCTCCGATGCCATGATCTCTCTGCTGACGCCGTTTGCGGCTTGTGTTCACACGCTGACGACCGACAATGGAAAGGAGTTCGCTCAACATGAGCGAATCGCAAAAGAACTCGGTGCCGACTTCTTCTTTGCGCATCCCTACGCCTCTTGGGAGCGCGGGGCGAACGAAAATATGAACGGTCTCATCCGCCAGTTCTTCCCAAAGAAAATGTGCTTCAAATCCATCACGCCGACAGATGTTGAATTCGCTGTGCATCGACTCAACCACCGCCCCAGAAAATGTCTCGGATTCAAAACGCCTTACGAGGTCTTTATGGAGCAGCTACACTCTCGTCATAACGCGGTTGCACTTCAGACTTGAATCCGCCGGGCGATTTGATGAGGCTATTCAAGCGTATGACAAGGCACTTGCCATCAACCCCGATGACCCTCAAATTGGCCAGCAACGTTTTCTGGTTGAGCGATCCAGCCGACGAACACATAATCATCTTCTAAATTCAGTCAAACCCACCATTGATACTTGGGATGTGTTTGATACCCTGCTTGCTCGTTATTGTATTGAGCCGGAAGAAATTTTCAAACAAATAGCCATTCGGTTTAATCATTCTGAATTCATTGAGTTGCGAGAGCGGGCTCAAAATCAACTTGATGCCTTAGCTAAACCCTACAATGTTTTTGATATCTATGATCGTCTTGGCGTACTTTTAGGAGATGCATCATTGGCTCGGCGTTTTCTGGAGGCTGAGATAGAGGCTGAGCTTGACAATCTTATTCCGATACAAAGAAATCTTTCCAGACTTCAGTCTAATGACTTGTTGGTTTCCGATATGTGTCTTACGCCGGAGATCGTACAGCGAGCGTTGTTGCTTGTGACAGAGGGGCGTTCAGATTTGCCTGTTGTTCTTGGTAATTGGGGCAAGGCGAGCGGCCTGATTTGGCCTATGCTCGGCGAGTTCTATAATTTACGGCGTCATCATGGCGATAATCCGCACGCAGATCTTGCGATGCCTATCGCGCGTGATATCGTTTGCGAACTGATCACGGATGCTCAGCCAACCGAATGGGAAGCCAAAGTTCGAGATGCGGGCTTGCCAGAATTAGCACAAACATTGCGGCAGGTTCGTCTTTCGGTAATTACCGATGAGCATCACGTCTTACACCAGATGGTTGTTGGCCCATTGCTTACCCTTTTTGTGCTGCACAGCATTGCGCTTGTCGAGAAGTATGGCGAGAACAGTCACTACTTTTTCTGTAGCCGCGATTGCGACGATTTACTGCTTATCTTTGGCACAATATTTCCTGCATCGCGTGCGGAAGCGATTGATTTCAGCCGCCGTTTATTGAAT
>CAJBIL010000539.1 GCA_903953145.1 uncultured beta proteobacterium | reverse complement strand
CGCGGACGGCAAAACCGGTGCCGTAATCCCAGGCACGGAGCTTCCCGGGGGGAATCAGCCGGTACTCGGCAAGCTCCTCGTTCAGGCGTATTACGCCATCGGCAATGACGTGATACGCCATCAATATCTCGTTATTGCGAGGAAAAGGATAAATACCAATCAGGCTGGCAGCCGAGGCCTCAAGATCAAGCTCTTCCATGACTTCGCGCCGCACGGCATTGGCCGGATCTTCATCACGCTCAAGAAAGCCGGTGATCAGCCCGAATGCTCCAGCAGCCCACGCATGGTTGCGTGCCAGCACCAGATTTCCCCGATACTCAACCAGCGCCGCAACCACCGGCACCGGGTTATCCCACCAGACAAAGCCACAGGTAGGCGCCGGGCAAGTCTGCCGTGGCAAACCACCGAGCAGCACGCCCTCACGCAACACCAGCGGCGTTGCGCAATGCGGGCAAAATTTATAGCTTTGATTCAACCCAGGCAGCCACCGATGCCAGTGCAGCCGGCAGGTTTTCCGGCTGCGTGCCACCGGCCTGCGCCATGTCCGGCCGGCCTCCGCCCTTGCCGCCAACTTGCTGGGCGACCATATTGACGAGTTCGCCAGCCTTGACCTTGCCGGTCAGATCCGGCGTTACGCCGGCAATCAGGGTGACTTTGCCATCCGCCACCGAGCCGAGCACAATGGCTGCGCTCTTCAGCTTGTCGCGCAGCTTGTCCATGGTTTCGCGCAGGGCGGTGAGATCGGCGCCTTCCATGGCCGCGGCCAGCACCTTGATGCCTTTGATTTCAACTGCGGTACTGACCAGATCATTACCCTGTGCCGAAGCCAGCTTGCCCTTGAGCGCAGCCAGTTCACGTTCGAGCTTGCGTACCTGATCGAGCACCACAGCAACGCGTGCCGGCACATCTTTCGGCAGTACATTGAGCGTGCCGGCCACCCCGCCGAGCGCGGTTTCCATGGCTTGCATGTAGGCCAGCGCATTGTCACCGGTGACGGCTTCAACGCGACGTACGCCCGCCGCTACGCCACCTTCGGCCATGATGCTGAACAGGCCGATGTCGCCGGTGCGCTGCACGTGCGTGCCGCCGCACAACTCGCGCGAGCTGCCGATGTCGAGCACGCGGACGGTGTCGCCGTATTTCTCGCCGAACAACATCATCGCGCCGAGTTTCTCGGCCTCGGCAATCGGCAACACGCGGCACTCAGCGGCGACGTTGGCGAGGATTTCGGCGTTCACGATGTTTTCGACACGGCGGATTTCCGCATCGCTCATCGGCTGGTTATGCACGAAGTCGAAACGCGTTTTGTCCGGATCAACCTGTGAGCCTTTCTGCTGCACGTGGCTGCCAAGTACTTCGCGCAAGGCCTTGTGCATCAGGTGAGTTGCCGAATGGTTGCGCACGATGCGCGCCCGCGCCAGCAGATCAACCTTGGCCGACACACCGTTGCCGACACTGAGGGTGCCGGTCTTGACCACACCCTGATGACCGAACACGGTGGCCTGAATTTTCTGCGTATCTTCAACCGCAAAAATGCCATGCACCGATTGCAGCACGCCACAGTCGCCAACCTGCCCGCCGGATTCGGCGTAGAACGGCGTGTCGTCGAGCACCACAACGCCTAACTCGCCTTCCTTCAGTGCATTCACCGGGCTGCCATCCTTGTAGAGCGCCAGCACGTTGCCCTTGACTTCGAGGGTATCGTAGCCGTGGAAGGTGGTCGCCGGGCCTTCGTATTCGAGGGCCGCCGCCATCTTGAATTTGCCGGCGGCACGCGCCTGCTCCTTCTGGTGCGCCATGGCGGCATCGAAACCGGCGCTATCGACCGCAACACCCCGTTCACGGCAAACGTCAGCAGTGAGGTCGAGCGGGAAGCCAAAGGTGTCGTGCAGTTTGAACGCCGTTGCGCCATTAAAAATGCCTTGACCGCCCATGGCGGCGAGTTCGGCTTCGAGGATGGCCATGCCGTTTTCGATGGTTTCGAAGAAGCGCACTTCTTCCTGACGCAAGACTTCGGTGATGCGAATCTGACCGGCAACCAGCTCCGGGTACGCCGCGCCCATCTCGGCCACCAGATCCGGCACCATTTTGTGGAAAAACGCCGCGCGCGCGCCAAGCTTGTAACCGTGCCGGATGGCACGGCGAATAATGCGGCGCAGCACATAGCCGCGCCCTTCGTTGCCCGGAATCACGCCGTCGGCGATCAGGAACGAGCAGGCGCGAATGTGATCGGCGAGTACCTTGAGCGACGGGCTATTCATGTCCGCATCGGACGTTTCACGCGCTGCTGCTGCGATCAGGCGGGCGAACAGATCAATTTCATAGTTGGCATGTACGTGTTGCAGCACGGCGGAAACCCGCTCCAGCCCCATGCCGGTATCAACCGACGGCTTCGGCAGGGCGTGCATGACGCCGGCTTCGTCACGGTTGAACTGCATGAAGACGTTGTTCCAGATTTCGATGAAACGGTCGCCGTCTTCGTCGGGAGAGCCCGGCGGGCCGCCCGGGATGTGCTCACCGTGATCGTAATAAATCTCGGTGCACGGGCCGCAGGGGCCGG
>CAJBIL010000538.1 GCA_903953145.1 uncultured beta proteobacterium | reverse complement strand
GTACCCTTGGGGTGCGCCTTCCAGCCAAGTGCTCACAAAATACCGGATATCCACGATGCAAGCCTCCTCAGATAAAACCGCCCGCAAACTCACCCTCTATGGCATTAAAAACTGTGACACGATGAAAAAAGCCTTTGCCTGGCTTGAAGCGCAGGGCGTTGCCTATGACTTTGTTGATTACAAGAAAGCCGGTGTCGCGGCTGCGCACTTGCCGGACTGGAACCAGCGTGCAGGCTGGAAGCTGCTGCTCAACACGCGTGGCCTGATGTGGAAAAAACTCAGCGAGGAGCAGCGCGCAGAGATCAACGAAAGCAAGGCGCTGGCGTTGATGGCCGAGTATCCGAGCCTGATCAAGCGGCCGGTCGCCGATTGTGGCGACGGCAATAGCCTGCTGGTTGGCTTCGACGCCGAGCGCTACAGCGCTGCATTTACCGGAGACCGCCTGTGAACGACGATTGCGTACAACGTTTTCTGCTTGAAGATCTCGATATCCGTGGCGCAGTTGTCCGCATTGCGCCGGTCTGGAAAAAAATGCTGGCAGGCCGTAACTACCCTGCCCCGGTCGCCGAATTGCTCGGTGAGATGAGCGCTGTAACGCTGCTGCTGGGTAACAACCTCAAGCAAATTGGCCGGCTGACCGTTCAGTTGCGTGGTAACGGCCCGGTTTCGCTACTGGTCATTGATTGCAACGAAAAGCTGCATATTCGCGGTATGGCACGCAGCGACGACAACGTGCAGCCCGGCCCGGCGCCGGCCTTGCTCGGGCACGGGCAGTTGTTGCTTTCGCTGGATATGCCATCAATGCGCGAGCCTTACCAGAGCCTGGTGCCGCTCGACGGCAACAGCATTGCAGAAATTTTCGAGCATTACCTGAAGCAATCAGAGCAGTTGCCTTCGCGGCTATTTCTCGCGGCGTCGGCAGAAGGCGCGGCCGGGATTTTCCTGCAAAAATTGCCGAATGCTGATCAGTGTGATCCGGATGGCTGGACGCGCATCGAGGCGCTGGCATCGACAGCGAAAAAAGAAGAGCTGCTGTCGCTCAGCCCTGACGAACTATTGCGCCGTCTTTTTCACGAGGAAACCGTGCGGGTTTTCGAGGCCGAGACGGTGACTCACGATTGCCCCGAAGATTGGGAAAAAGTCCGCGCCATGCTGCGCTCGCTCGGTCGCGAGGAAGTCAATGCGGTGCTGGAAGAACATGGCGAAGTGCTGATTCAGGACGAAATCTGCAATCACACCTATCGCTTTGACGCGCCAGCCATCGACGCGCTGTTCAAAGCGGGCGAAATCTCACCGAAACTACATTGAGGCACTGAGGCACTGAGGCACGAAGACACTGAGCAACGCTCAGGCTTCGTCGGGTATAGGTTCGATCTCTTCGAGCGCGCCCAGTTTTTCCTGGGCTTCGAGCATCGGTAATGCTTCAACGCCCTTTAGTTTGCGCTCGATCTGCCGGGTGCGAACGCCGGCGGATTCGATGCTCTTGGTCGCCTGCTCGAGTTTTTTGCGGGTCGCTTCGAGCGCCTCGCCGAACTTGCCGAACTCGGTTTTGATCGCCCCGAGCACGCCCCAGACTTCGGATGAGCGCTGCTCGATGGCCAGTGTACGAAAACCCATCTGCAAGCTGTTAAGCAAAGCGGCCAGCGTGGTCGGGCCGGCAATGCTGATGCGCCAGTCACGCTGCAAGGCATCGGCCAACCCCGGCCGGCGCAGCGCCTCCGCGTACAAGCCTTCTATCGGCAAATACAGAATGGCGAAATCGGTTGTATAAGGCGGCTCAACATATTTGTCGCGGATCTTCTTCGCTTCGTCGCGCAGGCGCATTTCAAGTGCCTTGGCCGCAATTTCAACGGCCAGCGGGTCTGCTCTGTCCTGGGCATCGAGCAGGCGCTGATAATCTTCCATCGGAAATTTGGCATCAATCGGCAACCACACCGGCCGGTGACTATCTTCGCCGATGCCGCCCAGCGCCTTGCCGGGCAGACGAATGGCAAACTCCACGCGATCATTGCTTTTCGGTCGTGTGGCGACGTTTTTCTCGTATTGCTCGGCGGTCAATACCTGATCGAGCAATGCCTCAAGCTGCACTTCACCCCATGTTCCGCGCGTTTTGACGTTGGTCAGCACCTTTTTGAGATCGCCAACACCAGCTGCCAGCGTCTGCATCTCGCCAAGCCCGCGATGTACCAGCTCCAGCCGCTCGCTGACCAGCTTGAACGAGTCGCCGAGGCGCTGTTCCAGCGTTGCATGCAGCTTTTCATCAACCGTTTTGCGCATTTCCTCAAGCTTGGTCGCGTTATCGGCCTGTATCGCACCAAGCCGCGCCTCAATGACCAGACGCAACTGCTCGAAACGTTGTTCATTACTCTGCGTCAGACGCGACAGCTGTTGTGCAAACGACTCCAGTTGCTGGCCCTGCAAGGCACCTAACTGCGCCAGCTGCGCCGCCAGTGTCTTGGCGAGTCGATCCAGCGCTTGCGATTGCTCGTCACGATCTCCCCGTGCTGCAACGGCAGCCTCCTGCCGGCTATGCACCAGCTCGC
>CAJBIL010000537.1 GCA_903953145.1 uncultured beta proteobacterium | reverse complement strand
GGCCCAGGCTGCGCGCCATGGCGATGATCGCTTGCACCAGCGAGCGTTCATTGCCATCGTATTGCATATCCTGGACGAAAGATTTGTCGACCTTGAGCGTTTCCAGCGGGAAGCGCTTGAGATATGAGAGCGACGAGTAACCCGTGCCGAAATCGTCGAGATAGACGCGCAAGCCCATTCGATGAACGGCCTCCAGCCAGCTCAGCGCCTGGTCGATGTTGGTCAGCAGAATGCCCTCGGTGATCTCTAGGGCCAGTTTTTCGGGGGCGATGCCATAACGTTGCAAGGCTTCGGCAATCGCGGCAGGGGGCATGCCGTCAGGGATCTGCCGGCCGGAAACGTTGATCGACAAGGAATAATCATGCCCCGCCCGCTGCCATTCGAGTAATTGCCGGCAGGCGTTTTCGAGTACCCAGAGACCGATTTCGGTGATCAGACCGGTTTCTTCGGCAATCGGGATGAAGTTGTCCGGCGCGATCAGACCACGGCTCGGGTGGCGCCAGCGAATCAGCGCTTCGGCCCCGGTTAGACGGTTGCGCTGGATATCGACAATGGGCTGGAAATAAAGGATGAAGTGATTGTCGCGAATGGCCACCCGCAGATCGTTTTCCAGATGGCGCCGGTGTTCGGCAGCCTCGGCCAGGGTCGGATCAAAAAATACGGCGCTGTTGCCGCCGGCACTCTTCGCTTTATCCACCGCCAGTTCTGCATGGCGCAGCAGGGTCGGTGAATCAGTGCCATCGGTCGGGAACAGGGTGATGCCGATGCTGGCGTGCAACTGGATTGGCGAGCCTTCGACAAAATAAGGCTGGCGCAGGGTTTGCAGAATGCGGCTGACGATGTGGTCAACCGCATCACCCTGCGTGAGATCCTGGAGCAGCACGCAGAAAATATCAGCCGTCAGACGCGCCAGGATGTCGTTGTGCTTGACGGCCGTGGACAAACGGCCAGCCACGGTACGCAAGATTTCATCACCGGCCGGCACGCCAATGCCTTCGATGATGTGCCTGAACTTGTCCAGATCGATGAGCAGGAGCGTAAAGCCAGTCTTGTGGGTCAGCAGGTATTGCTTGATCTGGTTATCCAGATGCAATTCCAGCCCCGCGCGGTTGGCGAGGCCGGTGACCGGGTCCGTCACCGCCTGACGGCGCGCCTTTGCTTCGGCCTCCTTGAGCGATGAGACATCGTGCACCACGCCTTGCAGCAGATCGTCACCCACCGGGCTAAGAATGATGTTCAGCCAGCGCCGTGCGCCATCACGGCGCAAAATCGAAAGATCCTTATTAGCGGCCATGTTGCCGCCAAAAATGGCGTCCAGCAGTTCGCTGCTTTCTGTCTGATTTTCCCACGGTAGTTCATGCAGATTGAGCGTACCTGGATGCACTGCAACAGTGTCGCCGCGAGTCTCTATTTCCATCAGCCGGGCGAAAGCCGGATTCCACGAGGCGAGCAATCCGCTGCTGCGAACAATGAAAATACCGCTTTCGGCGTTGTCGAAAATCGCATGGTATTTGCGCTCGTCGATTTCGCGGTGCAGGCGTAGCGCGTGCTCTTCTTCGAGGGCATTGACCAGACGCCCGGCCAGGGCATTGATGTCGTTGGCGAGACGGCCGATTTCAGTGCCGGCGTGGCCGCCCGGGATCGGTAACTGATCACCGGCCGTCGGGTCCATCCGGTGCAGCGCCTCGGACATCGCGCTGATCGGGCGCACGATCAGAAGCAGCATGATGAGCACCACGGTGCCGGCAATCAGCGCCAGTTGCCAGAGCAACTGGACAGCGGACTGCGTGACAGCTTCGTTGATCCGGCTGGCGATCACTGCCGGGTCGGGCGTCAGGCGGATTTGTCCGATATGTTGGCCGGCCATGAATGGCGATTCGATGTCGCGCCGCAATACATTGCCGGCAAGGCTCGCGGCGGCTGCGCTCTGGGTGCTGGCAGCAGCGAATGGCCCCAGTGTGCCGCGCTGCATGTCGGCAAGCGGTTGCCAGCCGGTTGGCCCGCGACCTTCTTCAATCGCCACGCGCAGCACCTCGGTGTTGCTCAGCAGGCCGCGCGCAACCTCTTTGGCCAACGCTTCGTCCTTGACGTAGCAGGCCACGCGCAAGGTGCTCTCGACAGTATCGAGCAGCTGATTCAGGCGCAAATCCGACTCACGCATTGCCCGCTCGCTGGCCGTGTGCGAGGTGTAGGCAACGGTGGCGAGGCCCACCACAATAAACGCCAGCACGGTTGCCACAATCGAGCGTAGAAGAATCCCGTCTTTGAGCAGACCGCGCATCATCACTGCATTTTCCTACGGGGCAAGATCAAGCACGACACGGAAGCGTGCATCGAGTTGTTTGCGTTCGATGTAGGCAATCGCCCCCGGCGTGCTGGCCAGCAGACTAAGCACCTCGGCAGGGCTGGCCGCCTGCAATGGTGGCGAAGTTTTGCCGGAAAAATAAAGGCGTGCCCAGTAGGCATTGATTTCGGCCGGCTCCTTGTTCACCAATTGCCGGTAAAACGCCGCCTTCAGGCTGCTGCCGGCCGGCTGGTCGATCGGTACGGCACTCTCGCCGGAAGGCAGTTTGCGGTAACGGCCGAGAAAAATATCCGTCACGTCATTCGGGCTGAGTCGTTCAACGCCACTCTGCGCGCTGGTGACGACCACCACATCGGCCAGTGCAACACGCCCCGGCACGAACCCGAGCAACGCACTGAGCAGCAGCACCCCGCAGAGCGTGACGAAAGTGTTGTGGGCGATTTTCATCATCAGGCTAGAAGACAAAATCAAGCGCAAGGCTGAAAACATTCATCCGCCCATCCCAGCCCGGCACATCATCGCGGAACGGGAAAACCGATTTGGGTGTGCCCCGGATCAGATCAAGCTGCGCCTTCAACGCCATATCCTGGCGGAAATCCCAGCGGGCACCGAACGAAACCGTGTGCTGGTCGCTGTGCGTCTGGCCGGTCAACTGGCCGATCTGCGTGATCAGCATCGGCGGT
>CAJBIL010000536.1 GCA_903953145.1 uncultured beta proteobacterium | reverse complement strand
CCACCGAAAGCGTCGGCTGCGACACATTGCATTTGTCGGCCGCGCGGCCGAAATGCCGTTCGCGAGACAGGGCAACGATGTAGCGCAGTTCGGTCAGGGTCATGGGTTTGTCCTTAAAACCTCAATTCAACCACGGCGACACGGCGAGCACGGCGAAAAATCAAAGTCTTGCTTGAGGTTGCCGAACATCCTTCCGGGTGATGCGCATGAAAGCATGCCTCCCCTTGTTTCTCGCCGTGTTCGCCGTGTTCGCTGTGTCGCCGTGGTCAACTGCCTTTTCTAGATTTATCCTGAATTTAAATTTGCAAGGTTCGATCCGTAAAGCTTCTGTGACGACCCAAGTTTTACGATGGATTCGGTGGCTGCACCACCCCCAGTTTGCGCGACCACCAGGGCGTTAGCGCCGGCAGCAGGGTGAGTGTCCAGATCACCACCCAGGCGGTCAGGGGCATGAGCAGGGTCAGTTCCGGAAATTGTGCCACGGTGACAACCGCCAGCACCACGGGGATGACGCCGGTCTCGCGCACGATGCTGAGAAACAGTTTGTCTTTCATGCTCAGATCGGTGGGCAGCAAGGAAAGCATGACCGCCACCGGGCGTGCCACCAGCATAAAGATGACCGATATCAGTAGACCCAGAACGGCCGTCGCCATCAGATCGCTCAAGGCGACGAAGGGGCCCACCATCATGAAGATCGTGGGTTTGGCGATGCTCTCGATCTTGATTTCCATGGTGCGCAGCGTGGTGTGAAAGTAGTGCTTGCCGTGGTTGTAATTGGCGAGCAGCCCGGCCACAAAGGCCGCCAGAAAACCGTTGCCGTGGATGACTTGCGCCAACAGAAAGGTGACCAGCGGAACCGCCATAATGATGGCGAAGTCGTAGCTGGTTTCGTCGATATCACGCGCGTTGTCGTGCGATTTATAGGTCTCATAGCCGAACATGATGCTCCAGCCAAAAACCCCGGCGAGGGTGCCAAACAGGAATTGCTTGCCCAGATTGAGCATGTTTTCCGCACTGAATAGCCCTGACACTAAACCGCCGAGTGAGTCGACCGAAGTGCCGGCCAGAATCATGGCCGCGACAGCGGCCGTAAAAATGGCACCCACGGCATCGTTGAGCGCACTTTCGGCGATGGAAATGCTCGACAGGCGCTGGTATTCGTCTTTGAAGACGATTCGCTTCAGGGTCGGGATCAGCGCCGCCGGATCAGTCGAGCCGAGGATGGCGGCGAGCAACGCGGCCGTTTTGCCATTCAAGCCCAGCGCCATCAAGATCGGAAACATGACAAAGAAGGTAATCAGATAACCCACCAGAGCGATCATCACCGTCGGGAAGGCAATCTTGATGACCTCCTGCCGATTCAGTTCATCACCGCCGCCCTTGAGGATGATGGCCGCGAGCGCGGTGCATACCACCACCGCCAGCATGATTTGCGAAGCGATGGGTGCCAGCGCGTCATGCAAGACGATGCCGATCAGCAGTTGCAGCGTGAAATTGGGAAAAACACTGCCTTCCGAAAGTTTGCTGCAGGCCCAGCCGAACACCAGAAACAAACCGATACACCACAGCGAATTGGCAATCGCCGCTTCCGTGCCACCGAGCAGCGTCAGGCGCTCAAGAATTCCGGGGGCAGCCAGATTCAGCAGGAATGCCGCTGCAAACAACCCGGCAATTTTTAGGTAGGGCATGGGTATCGCCTTTCTTGAGTACGGGCGAGAACGCGGCAAATCCATGACCGGATAGGCAGAATTCTCTTAAAATGCCGATTATTAAAATGTCGATTGTAGACGGTATTCGGCCGGGTTCGGACAGCGGGCTTGCCTGCGCTTTGCTTGCATTGTTCCTGCACAGTCGGGTGCTGATGTATCTTGATGATCTTCCGCCGCCGCATGTGCATGTCAAATTACGTGACGGGCGCGATGGCACAATCGACCTTGAAAACCTCGAAATCCGAGGACGCGTCGCCGAGCGGGAGATCCGGGAGGCGCTG
>CAJBIL010000535.1 GCA_903953145.1 uncultured beta proteobacterium | reverse complement strand
GGGTGGTCGCGCAGGCTTTCCAGCGCTTTGCGGCTGTGTGCCTGGCGTGCCGGGTCAAATTTCTTCCAGCGGTCAAAACAGCGAGCGAGGCGGGAGGCAACTTGCGGGTTGCGGCTGTCGAGCTGGCGAATCTGCTCGGCCATAAAGGCGTAGCCCTCGCCATTGGCGGCATGAAAGCGCGCCAGGTTGGCGCCGAAATTGCGGATCAGGGCGTACACCTTGTTCGGGTTGCCCGGGTCGAAGGCCGGATGCTGGCTCAGGTGGCGCACGGCCTGCAAGGTATCGGGCAGGCGGCTGCCGGATTGCACGGCCAGCCATTTGTCGATCACCAGCGCTTCGTGTTGCCAGCGCTGGTAAAAGTCGGCCAGCGCCTTGTCGCGCTCGGGGCAGTCGAACTGGGCGAGTGCCGAGAGGGCGGCAAACTGGTCGGTCATGTTGTCGGCTTGCTGATATTGCTGCCAGGCGAGCTGGCGCACTTCGTTGTTATCGAGTTCCAGCAGGTAGGCGAGGCAGAGGTTACGCAGCGCACGCTGGCCGGCCGCCTGCGCCGTTGGCTGGTAAGGGCCGCTCGGCGCGAGTTGCTGGTAGGTGGCACGGAGTTCGGCTTGCAGGGCTTGCGCGAGATGCCGGCGCAGGGCGTTGCGGGCGGCGTGCAGGGCGTCGGGATTGACCTCGGCCAGCGCTTCGGCCAGCGTTGCTTCGCCGGGCAGATTGAGGGCTTCGGCGACGAAGGCGGTACCCCGTTGCTGGTGCTGGGTGAGCAGGTTACGCACGGCGTCGACAAAGCCTTGCGGCCAGACCGGCGTTTGCCCGGCGGCCAGCGCAGCGGTGGCGTTGAGGATCAGCCGGCTGGCCAGCCGCTGGCCGGCTTCCCAGGCGTTGAAGGGGTCGCTTTCATGCGCCAGCAGGTGGGTGAGCTCGGCGTCGGTGTAGTCAAAGTCGAGCGTTACCGGTGCCGAGAAGTCGCGTAGCAGTGATACGGTGGGCGCTGCTTTGATGCCGTCGAAACTGAACTGCTGGGTGGCTTCGGTGAGCAGCAGGGTGCGCGTGTTGCCTGCCAGTTCCAGGCCGGCCGCGTCGAACAGGGCGACGCGAATGGGGATCAGGTTGGGCGCGTTATTGCTGGCTTTGGTGTTTTGCTGGGTGAAGCTCAGGGTGTAGCGCTGGCTGGCAGCGTCGTAACCGGCGCTGGCTTTGACCTGTGGTGTGCCGGGCTGGCTGTACCAGCGCATGAACTGGGTGAAATCGACGCCGGACGCGGCACTCATCGCAGCCACAAAGTCATCGCAGGTAACCGCTTGCCCGTCGTGACGGCGGAAATATTCGTCCATCCCGCTTCGGAAGGCGTCGCGGCCAATCAGGGTCTGGATCATGCGGACGACTTCGGCGCCTTTCTGATAGACCGTGGCGGTGTAGAAATTGTTGATTTCCATGTAGGAGGCGGGGCGCACGGGGTGGGCCATCGGGCCGGCGTCCTCCGGGAACTGGCCGGCACGCAGGCCGCGCACTTCTCGGATG
>CAJBIL010000534.1 GCA_903953145.1 uncultured beta proteobacterium | reverse complement strand
TAGAAATGCAATTAATAGCGCCCAAATGGGTGTTACTGCAAGCATAGTTAATGATGGATCTGGTGGAGGCAAGCTGGTATTCACCGGGGAACAAGGGGTGGATAACGAAATTGCCTTGAGCGGTAGCGCGTCCTTGACCGGCTTATTTACCAGGCAACTCTCTGCCGTAGATGCTGAATACACACTCAATGGCATTGCCGCGAAGAGTAGTTCCAATACCTCAAGCAAAGTCCTGGATGGCGTCACAATAAATCTGGCAAAAATAGGGACAAGTACGCTGACAATCACTGCCGACTATTCGGCAAACATGACGACAGCCCTGAATACATTCATCACAGCTTATAACGCAGCCAACACCTCCATGAACAGCATGGGTGCTTACAACGCAACGACCAAGGTAGCCGGCTCATTACAGGGCAATCAGGTTTTACGCGATGCACAGATCCAGATTAGAAGCCTGGTTTACAACACCACAACAGGTGGAACATCGAGCTACCAGCGACTTTCTGACATTGGCGTAACTGTCGGCACCGATGGTTCACTATCACTAAACAGCACCAAACTAACCAACGCGCTTACCGCAGACTCCAGTGCTGCTGCTGAACTAGTCGCTAAAATCGGCACCACTTTTAATACAGAACTCGAAAAGACAGTTGGTTACTCCGGCAAGATTAAAATTGCAACTGACAGTGCAAACACGATGACCAAGGAGCTAACGAAACGTCAGGATGCACTGCTGTTAAGACTGACAGCAATCGAAGCACGATACCGCGCCCAATTTTCTGCACTCGACACCCTCATTTCCAAGTTAAACTCGACGAGTTCCTACTTAACGCAACAACTTGCAAGCCTCTCGAACACTTCCAGCAACTAGATTTAACAAGGAAAACGCATGTTCGGCATGACGCAAAACCCGACGGCTGCTTATGCTCAAGTCAGCCTGGAAAGTGTGGTAAACACAGCTGATCCGCACGGGCTGATTCTACTTTTATTTGAAGGCGCCGCTACGGCAATGTCGCTGGCCAGCCTGCACATGGAACAAAACAACATTGCTCTGCGTGGCGCCAACATTTCCAAGGCAATAGACATCATCACCAATGGTTTAAAAGCCAGTCTGGACCTCAAAGTATCGGGCGATCTGGCAGAGCGCCTCTATGCACTCTATGAGTACATTGTCCAGCGCCTGCTCTGGGCCAACATGCGTAATGATCGTGCGGCACTGGATGAAGCGACTTTCCTGCTTGGAGAAATACATTCTGCCTGGGCTGAAATGCCCTCCGACCGGCAGAATATCTAGCCATGGACAATGTGCAGCAAGCACATTACCAGCAGATTCTTGAACTAAGCCAAAGCATGCTTAACGCGGGAATGGCTCAGGAATGGCTTGAACTTGCCCGCCTTGAAGAGGAGCGGCAGGCCTTGTTCAATTTGACGACAAATGTTTCCAATGGTGCGCCAAAAGAAGCATTAGTTGCATTGATACAAAAAATCCAGGATAGCGATAATCTGCTCAAGGAAAAAATTCAAGCTTGCCTGGAACACACCCGAATTTTGTTACGGCAGCCACCTGAGAAATCTACGCTTTAATCTCCTGCCATGATTCCTGCCGACGTAACCAGCCGCATGCAACTTGCCGCAGACGCTGCGCTACAACCAGTTACGCCAACGCTTGAGATCACCGACAAGCTCTCCGACCTTGTCCCTGGCCAACGCCTGATGGCTGAAATTCAGGCACTTCTCCCTAACGGCACCTACCGCGCCATTATTAACCAGCGCGACGTTACCCTGGCTCTACCATTTGCAGCAAAAGCAGGCGATTCGCTTGAACTGGAAGTCGTTGAAAGCGATGGCAAGATCACGCTGGCGGCACTGAATCGGCCAAAAGGAGAGTCCCGCCCCGAGACACCCACCGAGTCAGTTCCAACGACACTCAGTCGTGCGGGGCAACTGATCAGCACTCTGCTCGGTAGCGCCGATAAAGCGCAATCAGGGCTTACCCCGACCCCGCTCAATGGCAACCAGCCAATCGCCGGCGCACCACCAAACGCGGCGCAGGACATTATTCCGCTCCTCAAACAAGCCATTTCACAAAGCGGTATGTTCTACGAGTCGCATCAGGCTGAATGGGTAGACGGCCGGTTCGAGAAGGCAGCGCTGTTGCTGGAGCCCCAGGGCAAACTCTCACAACCCACCGCCTTTGCGATGCCTCGACCAATAGATAGCGACACCGCACAATCCACTACAATCAATAACCCGAATTTACCTCAGCAAATTACACCACCTCCGGGTAAAAAAACGCCTGGTACGATCATTGATACGGCTCGACTAACTGAAGTTGGCACAACCATAAACCAGAACGCGAACTTCGATAGCAGTACAGTGAAACCTGCAACACTCCCCCCACTTGTTTCGGCAGACGCCCTTCCGCTTGTGCAACAACAGCTTGAAGCATTTTCAACTCAGCATTTTTCCTGGCAAGGGCAGATCTGGCCGGGGCAAAATATGGACTGGAAAATAGAGGAGGAAGCTTCTCGCAACAAAGCCGAAACGGGTAGCGAAGAAAGCAGTAACTGGCAAACACACCTGCGTCTGACGCTCCCCAACCTCGGGGAAGTCGATGCACAACTAAGACTGCAAGGTATGCAGATTAGCCTGGTGGTAACCGCTGGCGCTACGCAAACGAAACATCTCCTGCACGCGGCAACAGATGGCCTTCGCCGTCAACTCGGCGATGCCGGCCTGACACTGGCTTCAGTAGGAATAGAGACGACCGAAAGCAACAAAGCGCGTGGCCAAACAAAATAGTGAAGCCTTAAAAAGTGCTGTAGCACTGGCGTACGGGCAAACCGACGCTGCACCTCGAATCGTTGCCAAGGGGCGCGGACTGATGGCCGAGCAAATAATCGCGCGCGCACACGAACATGGCATTTACGTTCATGAATCACCTGAACTGGTCTCACTTTTGATGCAAATCGATCTTGATCAGCGTATTCCACCGCAACTCTATATTGCCGTTGCCGAGTTGCTGGCTTGGCTTTATCGCCTTGAAAGTGGCAACCAGACAGCTTCGGCACCCGCTTTTTCGGCACTGCCCGCAAACCTTGAGGGCTCCGACATTCCATCTGCGTGATACGTCCGATGGGTTTTTGAATTAAAATCCTGAAGGAAGCTAAAACAGGAAAAATAATGGCAGAGACGGAAGTTCGTGAACATACGGAACAACCCACGCCCCGATTCGAGCTAGAGGAATCCGATAGTTTCAGCAGATTTTTGCTGTATTCGAAGTCGGAGATTGCGTTCGTCCTCCGCTCCCTGAGTCAAAGGGGAGCCATGATTACAGTCTACTTCGATCAGGGTAAGTCTTTTCTGCTGACGTCACTAATTGAGGTCAGCGCCGACAACTCTGAACTGATTTTCGACCTCGGTAGCGACTCAGAGATGAATCGCAAGGCTTTGTTGGCAGACAAGCTGATTTTTATTACGGCAATTGACCGGGTAAAGGTTCAATTCAGCCTGAAAAGGCTTTCTCAAAAAAATAACGACGGTCGCCCCGCATTCAGTGGCGCCCTGCCTGAAACACTGTTGCGCTTGCAACGTCGTGAGTATTTTCGCCTGTCAACGCCGATCGCGAGCCCAATTAAATGCACCGTCCCGATGACGCGCCCAGATGGGTCTGCATTGGTAATAGACTCACCATTACTCGACATTAGTGGTGGCGGCATCGGCCTGATGGCTCAGCCCGATCAATCAGAACTCTACAAAAGTGAGATGGAGTTCAAGAACTGCAAAATAGACCTGCCGGACGAAGGTTTGTTGGTGCTCACCTTACGCGTGCGCAATGCCTTCGACGTCGTAACCAAAAGTGGTTCGCGCTATATTCGCGTTGGTTGTGAGTTCGTTGACCTGACAGGACCACGGCTTACGATGATTCAACGTTACATCACACGCATTGAGCGCGAGCGCAAGGCTCGGCTGAGTGGGTTGGGTTAAAAAGGCATAAACG
>CAJBIL010000533.1 GCA_903953145.1 uncultured beta proteobacterium | reverse complement strand
TTAGTAGTTTCCAGATGGATTTACGAGGTGACTGGTCCTCGGTATGCCCTGCGCTGCTTTGCAACCCACGTCGAAGCCAGGTCGCCCCCATTTTGCAGATAACGAATAAACCCGAAAGCTGCTAAAAAGTTTTCACAGAAAAAGGATATTACCACGTGAAATTAATTAGTCTGTGGTCTCCCCGGCGGGAATCGAACCCACAGCTCCGGCTTAGGAGGCCAGCGCTTTATCCATTAAGCGACGGGGAGTTGTCTCTTTTTTTTGCGAAGCCGGATTTTATCTCAATTGCTGTCGGAATGACCCCGCTTGAATGGCTTCCATAACAATTCTCAGCGAGGCTGATAAATTGTTGTGAATTGCGGTCTACTTAAATTGTGTGGGATGAATCGGGTGCGTTTTTAAAACACAGGTGGGCTGCAAGGCGCGCCAACTGGTCATCTAGCGTACATGATTGCTTGAAACGCCCTATTTACGCCAACCTTCAGGCTGTTGATGTTCTGGAGTGGTTAGTCATATGCTGCGCAGCCAGTGAGGCAAGCTGCGATAATCAGTGATGGTTCGTGATTGTTTGTTGTCCAGCTTAATTAAGGAGAGTCGCTTTGAAAATACTCGTGCCGGTAAAGCGCGTGGTGGATTACAACGTTAAGGTGCGCGTTAAAGGTGACGGTACGGGCGTTGATATTGCCAACGTCAAAATGTCGATGAATCCGTTCGACGAAATTGCCATTGAAGAAGCTGTTCGTCTCAAGGAGGCAGGAATTGCGACTGAGATAATCGCTGTTTCGGCGGGCGTTGCAGGTTGCCAGGAGACGTTGCGCACGGCAATGGCCATCGGCGCGGATCGTGGCATCCTGATTGAAACCGACATTGAACTCCAGCCACTGGCTGTTGCCAAGCTGCTCAAGGCGGTGTGCGAAAAAGAGCAGCCTCAACTGGTGCTTTGCGGTAAACAGGCCATTGACGATGACGCCAACCAGACGGGGCAGATGCTTGCTGCCCTGATGGGCTGGCCGCAAGCCACTTTTGCGTCGAAGGTCATCATTGCCGGCGGTATGGCAACGGTGACGCGCGAAGTTGATGGCGGTCTGGAAACCATTGAAATCGCACTTCCTGCGGTGGTTAGCGCTGATCTTCGCTTGAATGAGCCGCGCTATGCGACTTTGCCAAACATTATGAAGGCGAAAAAGAAGCCGCTGGATGTCATCAGCCCGGCTACCTTGGATGTGGATGTAACGCCACGATTGAAAACTTTGAAAGTGGCCGAGCCCGCCAAGCGCAGTGCGGGTGTCAAAGTGGCTAATGTGGCCGATCTGGTGGCCAGGCTCAAGAATGAAGCAAAGGTGATTTGATTATGGCGATTCTCGTTATTGCTGAACACGACAATGTTTCGCTCAAGCCGGCGACGCTGAATGCACTGACTGCTGCTTGCAAAATCGGTGGTGAACTGCATGTGCTGGTGGCTGGCTCTGGTTGCGCTGAAGTGGCTGCCGCAGTTGCAAGTTTGGCGGGGGTTGCCAGAGTGCGTGTTGCCGATGCTGCCCAATACGCTGATCAATCTGCTGAAAATATGGCTGCGCTGGTTGTTGCCAATGCGGCTGGCTACAGCCACATTGTTTGTCCCGCGACAACGAACGGGAAAAACTTTATGCCGAGGGTCGCTGCATTGCTCGATGTGGCGCAGATTTCCGACATTGTGGCGGTCGAATCAGCTGATATCTTTGTGCGCCCGATTTACGCCGGTAACGTCCTGGCCACCGTGCAGTCAGCCGATGTTGTTAAAGTTATTACAGTGCGGACAACGGCTTTTGAAGCGGCAGGCGAGGGTGGCTCCGCAATCATCGAAGCCCTGACAGCAATTGCCGATACGGGCAAAAGCAGGTTGCTTGGCCGTGAGCTAACCAAATCCGGCCGCCCCGAACTAACCGCAGCCAGGGTCATCGTTTCCGGGGGGCGTGGCCTCGGTAACGGCGAGAGTTATCACAAATTACTTGAGCCGCTTGCCGACAAGTTGAATGCAGCACTTGGTGCCTCGCGTGCGGCAGTCGATGCCGGTTTTGTACCCAACGACTACCAGGTCGGCCAGACTGGCAAGATCGTTGCACCACAACTGTATATCGCGATTGGTATTTCCGGCGCAATACAGCATCTGGCAGGGATGAAAGACAGCAAGGTCATCGTCGCCATTAACAAGGATCCTGAAGCACCGATTTTTCAGGTGGCAGATTATGGCTTGGTGGGTGATTTGTTTGAAGTTGTTCCTGCGCTGGTTGCAGCACTCGGTTGAGTCTCAAGAGCGACGTGCATGAATCTGCCGGATGCGCTACTCGATAGCACCTGGGTCATGTTGGCCTGGGTGTTTTTTGTTCCTTGTTTGATTTACGCAGCGCGCCGGGCGCACTGGCATCTACTGACGGATAGCGCCCGCCTCAACGTTTTTATGGGCCTGATTGTCTTGCTGGTTCTTTTATGGAACCTGAAAGCCGGGATTAAACCCGGCCTATCGCTGCATTTGCTTGGGGCCATGGTTTTTACCCTGTGCTTTGGCTGGGCGCTGGCTTTTCTTGGGCTGTGTTGCGTGCTGGCCGGCACAAGTTTGAACGGTGCCGCCGGCTGGGAGGTGTTCGCGCTCAATGCATTCTTGATGGCCGGTGTGGGGGTGGCGGTGAGTCATGGCATTCATCGCCTGATCGCACAAAGACTGCCGGCGCACTTTTTTGTTTATATTTTTGCGAATGGTTTTTTTGGCTCGGGGGTTTCGGTGTTTGCCGTTGGTTTGGCCTCTTGTCTGCTTTTTACGCTTAATGGCACCTACAGTGTGGCGTACCTTCTTGACGAATATCTGCCTTATTTTATTTTGCTTGGTTTCTCCGAGGCATGGTTGTCCGGTATGGTGATGACCTTGCTTGTCATCTACCGGCCGGAGTGGGTATCAACCTTCGAGGATAAGCAATATCTGGCTGACAAATAAATCATCAGCAGCATGAGGAGTGTCCGATGAGTGAATACATTGCCCCGATCCGTGATATGCAGTTTGCGCTCAACGCGCTTGCCGGTCTTGAGCAGGTGTCGCAACTGCCCGGATGTGAAGATGCGACGCCGGATCTCGTTGATGCTGTACTTGAAGAAGCGGCCAAGTTTGCGGAAGGCGTGCTATCGCCGCTCAACTGGTCGGGTGATCGCGAAGGCGCCAGTTGGGCGGATAAATCCGTGACCATGCCGAAGGGTTTCAAGGCAGCCTACAAGCTGTTCGCCGAGAGTGGCTGGACTGCCATGCAGTGCGAGCCGGCGTGGGGGGGGCAGGGCCTGCCCAAGCTCGTTGGCGCAGCGGTGACGGAAATGTGGAAATCTGCTAACCACGCGTTTTCGCTTTGCCCGTTATTGACGACAGGGGCGATTGAGGCGCTGGCGCTTGCCGGCTCTGATCCGTTGAAGAAAATCTTCCTCGAGAAAATGGTTAGCGGTGAGTGGACTGGCACCATGAATCTGACCGAGCCCGCTGCCGGCTCTGATCTGGCCGCAGTTCGTACCCGTGCAGAGCCCCAGGATGATGGCAGCTACAAGATTTTCGGCCAGAAGATTTTTATCACTTACGGTGATCACGATATGGCGGATAACATCGTCCACCTCGTGCTGGCTCGTACACCGACCGCGCCGGAAGGCGTCAAGGGTATTTCGCTGTTTGTCGTGCCGAAGTTCCTGGTTAATGTTGATGGTAGCCTTGGCGCGCGAAATGATGCGTGGTGCGTATCGATCGAGCACAAGCTCGGCATTCATGCCAGTCCGACGGCGATCATGGCGTTTGGTGATCATGGCGGCGCCAGTGCTTATCTGGTTGGTGAGGAAAATCGCGGCCTTGAGTACATGTTCATCATGATGAACGCAGCGCGTTTTGGTGTCGGCCTCGAAGGTGTCGCGGTCGCCGAGCGTGCGTATCAGCGGGCGCGCGACTATGCCCGTGACCGTATTCAATGCACCGATATTGGTGTGCGTGGTGGGCCAAAAGTAGCGATCATTGCGCACCCGGATGTGCGCCGGATGCTGATGTGCATGAAGTCACAAACCGAAGCAATGCGTGCTCTGGCTTATGTCGTTGCAGCTGCACACGATACAGCGATTCATCATCCGGACTCCGATACGCGTAAAAGCAATCAGGCGTTTGTCGATTTGATGATTCCGGTCGTCAAGGGCTGGAGTACTGAAGTCGGCGTTGAAGTCGCCTCGATGGGGTTACAGGTGCATGGTGGTATGGGCTTTATCGAAGAAACCGGGGCTGCCCAGCATTTTCGGGATTCACGTATTTCGACGATCTATGAAGGCACGACCGGCATTCAGGCGAACGATCTGATCGGGCGCAAGATCGCCCGTGAAGGTGGCGCAACGCTGACGGCGGTGATTGGCATGATGCGTGCGCTCGATGCTGATTTGGCAAAGCAGCATGGGGAGCATTTTGTGGCGATTCGCCGTCGTTTCAATTTGGGTGTCGACGCGTTGGCGAAGGCGGGTGAATGGATTGTTACCACCTATAGTGGCGATGTACGCGCTGCATCGGCAGGCGCTGTACCTTTTCTCCGGCTTTTTGGTATCGTTGCCGGTGGTTGGCAGATGGCGCGTGCTGCACTGATAGCCCAGGGCAGAATCGATGCCGGTGACAAGGATCCATTCTTTGCAGCCAAGATCGTTACCGCGCGCTTTTTTGCGGATCATTTTTTGTCGCAGGCAGATGGCTTGCAGAGTACGGTAACTGATGGTGCGACGGGAGTGATGGCATTGCCGGAAGCGATGTTCTGACAATCAGCGATCAGCGTCCGGGTACCATTTTCATGCGACAGTGCTTCAGATGGGTTCGTCGTTAGCGTCGTTAGATTCGTTAAAATAGCTGCAGAATTTTCCCAGGGAGTACAGGATGAATGAAGCGACTCGTGAGGCGGTCGAAGCGCTGCACAAAATCGTCAATGAAGCGGAAGTTGGTGAGCTTAGCTTTCCGACCAGTCTTGATGCCAGCCGGCGGGTGATGAAAGCGGTTGAAAACCCCGATTTAGGTCTTTCTGATCTGGCAAAGATTGTTGTCGCCGAACCATTGCTGTCGGCCAAGGTGATTCGCCTCTCAAATTCAGTAGCACTCAATCCAACTAACCAGACCGTGCGAGATGTAAAGCACGCTGTAATGCGTGTTGGTATGGATCCGATCAAATCGCTCGCCATGGTTCTGATCATGGATCAACTACGTCAGGCACAGCGCCACAGCGGTTGTCGCGAACTCTCGAACCGTCTCTGGGAGCGGAGCGTGCATGTTGCCGCACTGTCTTTCGTGGTTGCCCGCAAACTCACCAAGCTTAATCCCGATGAAGCCATGTTCGCAGGCATCGTCCATGATCTCGGGCGCTTCTATCTGCTTTCTCGCGCGGCAGATTACCCCGCTCTGCTGGAAGATCAGGTAACCCTTGCTGAAACAATCAATGATCTCTGTGACCGCGCGAGCACCATGGTGCTTAATCGCCTGAACTTACCTGAATCAGTGGTCAAGGCAGTCGCTGCTGCAAGCCACTACAGCGGCTCAATGCCCCCCACCACGCTTGGTGATCTGCTCTTCGTTGCAGGTGCGCTATCGCCATCAGCTGACCCTTTTGATGAGCTCGATTCGCGGGTGGTCGCGCCGGAAAATGTGGCCGTGATGCTTGGCTTGAACCAGAGTACGGTTGCTGAAGTCGTCACGGCTTCTGGCGATGAGATCTATTCGATCGTGATTGCCTTGGAGTCTTGATTCCGGATTTTCATTAAGGGGGTTCAGTCATCCCGGCTCCCGGCATTGACAGCCTTCATGGTGCAATGCAGAATCAGCAGACAGTAATTGTTTACCTCATTACACAAATCACAAGTCGTTTCAAATCACGCGAGGAATGTTTCATGTCAATGTCGCCGGATTCTTTCACTCCCGCGATGCAAAATTTTGTTCAGGCCGGTCAGGCGCTGGCGCAAAATTTTCTCGGTTTCCTGACCGCGCAGCAGACCGATAAACAAACGGACTGGAAAGCGTTGGCACCAATTTCTGCCCCCGATGCCGAGCAGATGGCAAAGTTGCAGAAAGGCTACCTTGAGCAGCAGTTGCGTCTTTGGAACTCAATGCTGATTCGTGGCAAAGGCGAAGCAGGTTCCCCCGTCGTTTCTCCTGAACCCGGTGACCGGCGTTTTTCATCTCCGGACTGGCAATCTACGCCAATGTTCGACTATGTGCGTCAGGCCTATCTCCTCAACTCCAGCTTTATTCGGGATCTGGTTGAAGTTTTGCCCAGCGAAGATGAAAAAGCTAAAAATCGTACCCGCTTTCTGGCGCGGCAGTACATCGATGCACTTTCACCCGCCAACTTTGCGGCAACCAATCCGGAGTTCCTTCGGCTTGCGCTTGAAACAAAGGGTCGGAGCATTACCGATGGCATCAATAATCTGATTCAGGATTACGAAAAAGGCCGTATTTCATTAACTGACGATTCGGTTTTCGAAGTAGGCAAAAACCTTGCGATGACGGAAGGTGCCGTCGTCTACGAAAATGAGGTGATGCAACTTATTCAATACGCACCGCTAACACCCAAAGTAGCGGTGCGGCCTTTGGTGATTGTTCCTCCTTGCATCAATAAGTTTTATATCCTTGATTTACAGCCAGAAAATTCTTTTGTCCGTTATGCAGTAGCGCAGGGAAATACGGTTTTTCTTGTTTCCTGGCGTAACGTCAAGGATGATCTTGGAACACTGACTTGGGATGATTACCTTGAAAATGGCCCAATCAAAGCCATTGCCACGGCAAGAGAAATTTGCAAGGTGGATCAGGTTAACGCGCTCGGCTTCTGCGTTGGCGGTACGATTCTTTCCAGCGCACTCGCAGTGCTTGCTGCCCGAGGTGATGAGAGTGTTGCCAGCCTCACCCTGCTGACGACATTGCTTGATTTCTCGGATACGGGTGAAATCGGGCTGTTCATTGATGAGCGTTCGCTCGCTGCACGTGATACGGCGATGCTCAAAGGCGGCATCATGAAAGGCAGTGAGTTGGCCGGCGTATTCTCGTCACTGCGCGCCAATGATCTGATCTGGAACTATGTTTCAAGTAATTATCTGAAAGGCCAAAAGCCAGCGGCTTTTGATCTGCTTTACTGGAATGGCGACAGTACGAATCTGCCCGGTCCGTTTGCCTGCTGGTATATGCGTAATCTTTATCATAACAACAGCTTGCGCATACCTGAACAGCTTGAAATGTGTGGTGAGCGCGTTGACCTCGGGCGCGTAAATATCCCCAATTATTTGCTGGCAACCCGAGAGGACCACATCGTCCCGTGGCAAACCTCTTACCTCGGCACACAATTGCTTGGTGGTGATTCAAGATTCGTTCTCGGTGCCAGCGGGCATATTGCCGGCGTTATTAACCCGGTCAGTAAAAATAAGCGCAGTTTCTGGGTTAATCAGGATTTGCAGGGTGATGCAGAGAACTGGTTGGCCAATGCGCAGGAACAAAAAGGCAGTTGGTGGGCAGATTGGAGCATCTGGCTTAAGCAATATGCGAATGGCGAGCGTGCTGCGCGCAAGAAACTCGGCAGCCCCAAGCATCAGGAAATCGAGCCGGCGCCAGGCCGCTATGTAAAAGAAAAAGCCTGAGTTATTTAAATAGGGGGAGCATCATGCCTAGAGTCGCATTGGTAACTGGAGGCGTAGGTGGTTTAGGTGAAGCGATTTGCATGAAACTCGCTGCACTGGGCTATAAAATAGTAACAACGCATTCGCCGGGCAATGCGCGTGTTGCCGAGTGGCTGAAATCAATGAATAACATGGGGTATGGATTTTCAACCTATGTTTGCAACGTCGACGATTTTGATTCATGCAAAAACTGCGTCGATCTTGTTACGCGTGAGGTCGGGCCTGTCGATGTTTTGGTGAATAATGCAGGCATTACCCGTGATATGACTTTCAAGCGGATGACCAAGGCCGATTGGGATGCGGTGATTCATACCAATCTTGATGGCGTTTTTAATATGACAAAGCAGGTGATGGATGGTATGACCGAGCGTAAATGGGGCCGCGTCATCAACGTTTCATCGGTCAACGGACAAAAAGGCGCTTTTGGCCAGACCAATTACTCCGCAGCCAAAGCAGGAATGCATGGTTTTACCAAGGCGCTAGCGCTTGAAGTAGCAAAGTCCGGGGTCACTGTAAATACAATTTCCCCCGGTTATATTGGTACCCGGATGGTTACGGCCATCCCGCAGGATATTCTGGATTCGAAAATTTTGCCGCAAATCCCCGTTGGGCGCCTTGGCAAGCCGGAGGAAATTGCTGGTCTGGTTGCTTATCTCGCATCGGACGAGGCGGCATTCGTGACCGGTGCTAATATCTCCATTAATGGCGGTCAGCACATGTTTTAATTGTTTTAATCACCGGTGGTGAGTGGTCTGTCACCGTCGATAGTTAGATAGTTAGTTTTAACCTCAACAACGAAAGGAAATAATAATGACGCAACGTGTCGCTCTGGTTACAGGTGCAATGGGTGGTCTTGGTATCGCAATTTGTCAGGAACTGGCTAAAGCAGGTCACAAGGTAGTTGCTTCTTATCACCCTGAGTTTGATAAGCCGGAAGAATTCAAGAAGTTGATGGCGGATGCCGGCTTCAATGATCTGGTTTGTGTCGCAGGTGATGTGTCAAATTTTGACTCCTGTGCCGCTATGGTTGCCGAGGCTGAGGCTAAAGCAGGTTCGATTGATATTCTGGTGAACAATGCCGGTATCACCCGTGACAAAATGTTTGGCCGTATGGAATTGGGTCAGTGGGACGCAGTGATCGCCACCAACCTTACTAGCCTTTTCAATATGACCAAGCCAGTTTCAGCCAAGATGGCTGAGCGTGGCTGGGGTCGTATTATCAATATTTCATCCGTTAACGGTCTCAAGGGCCAGGCTGGCCAGACCAACTATTCGGCTGCCAAGGCGGGTGTTATTGGCTTCACCAAAGCGCTGGCTGCTGAATTGGCTGCCAAGGGTGTGACAGTGAATGCAATTACTCCGGGTTATGTTGCAACGCAGATGGTTTTGGCAATCAAGCCGGAAGTTCTTCAAAGTATCATCGACACCGTGCCTATGAAGCGTCTTGCAAAGCCGGAAGAAATTGGTGGCGCATGCGCCTACCTGGCTTCCGATCTGGCAGGTTTCATGACGGGTGCCACGATGAACATTAACGGTGGTCTGTATTACCAGTAATAAGTAGTCGCTGTAACATTGAAACAGGCCCCGTGGGGCCTGTTTTTATTGAGGTATAATTGTGCGCCGCAGCATTTCCGGGTGGCGAAAAATCCACTTTTTGATTAACTCAATAGAGGAAAGATCTTCATGTCGGAGCCGTCGCGACTGATCAAGAAATACCCGAATCGTCGTCTTTACGATACCAAGACGAGTGCCTATATCACTTTGAGCGATGTGAGAGATCTCGTTCTTGGTATAGAGAATTTCAAGGTGCTTGACGCAAAAACCGGGGAAGATCTGACTCGTAGCATTCTTCTACAGATTATTCTGGAGGAGGAAACTGCCGGGGTGCCGCTGTTTACCACAGATCTACTCTCTCAGATGATCCGTTTTTATGGCCATGCCATGCAGGGAATGCTTGGGAAATATCTGGAAACAAATATCAAAGCTTTTACCGAATTTCAGAAAAAGTTACAGGAGCAGTCTCATTCGCTCTATGGCGATAACAGTACGCAGATGCAGAGCGATATGTGGTCCCAGTTCATGAATTTTCAGGGTCCAGCAATGCAAACAATGATGTCGACCTATATGGATCAAAGTAAAAAGATGGTTCATCAGATGCAAGATCAGCTTCAGAACCAGACACGCACGATGTTCTCAGGCATTCAACTCCCTGGCGTTGTTGCCGATGTCTCGAAGAAACCGAAACCCACCGAAAAATAAACTTTTGATACAGTTTTTTCAGAAAAATCCCCGTGACCGTTAATGCCAGTAAGCCGCCCAAGGTGGGCTTCGTTTCCCTTGGGTGCCCAAAAGCACTCGTTGATTCTGAGCAGATTTTGACCAAGCTGCGTGCCGAGGGTTATTTGATCTCGCCCTCATACGAAGGTGCTGATCTGGTTGTCGTAAATACCTGCGGGTTTATCGATGCAGCGGTCGAGGAGTCACTCGATGCGATCGGTGAAGCGCTCAGTGAAAATGGTAAAGTGATTGTCACGGGTTGCCTTGGCGCCAAGTCGGATGTTATTCGCCAAGCGCATCCGCAGGTGCTGGCTATTACTGGCCCGCATGCCGCCGATGAGGTTTTGCAACATGTGCATACCCATTTGCCACAGCCGCATGATCCTTATACCAGTCTGGTGCCACCTCAAGGCATCAAACTTACGCCGCAGCATTTTGCTTATCTGAAAATTTCAGAAGGCTGCAATCACAGCTGTACTTTTTGCATTATTCCGTCGATGCGCGGACCTTTGGTCAGCCGTCCGATTGGTGATGTGCTCCAGGAAGCCAAGAATTTAGCGCAAGCGGGTGTTCGTGAGTTACTGGTAATTTCTCAGGACACTAGTGCATACGGCGTGGATGTTAAATACCGGATGGGGTTTTTTGGCGGCCGCCCGGTAAAAGCACGTTTGCTTGAGCTTTGCGAAGCACTAGCAGAGTTTGGTATTTGGGTACGTCTGCATTACGTTTACCCTTATCCGAGTGTGGATAACCTTATTCCCTTGATGGCTGAGGGCAAGCTACTGCCGTATCTTGATGTGCCTTTCCAGCACGCCAGTCCACGTATTCTTAAGGCGATGAAGCGTCCTGCCAGTGCCGAGAACAACATTGAGAGAATTCGTGCCTGGAGATCAATTTGCCCCGAAATTACGATCCGCAGCACGTTTATTGCCGGCTTTCCCGGAGAAACTGAAGCCGAATTTGAAGCGCTTCTAAATTTCATTGAAGAAGCTCGCCTTGATCGAGTGGGCTGCTTTGCCTACTCGCCGGTCGATGGCGCGGCTGCCAACATGCTCGATGGCGCTGTTCCAAAAGAAATTCGTGAATCACGTCAGCGGCGCTTGATGGAATTGCAGGAAGACATCTCAGCAGAATTACTGGCGGCAAAGATTGGGCGTGAGATTGAGGTGCTGGTCGATGAAGTTGACGATGAGGGAACGATTGCCCGTTCATCGGCGGATGCCCCGGAAATCGACGGTCTCGTATTCATTAACGGGCATTTTGATGCCGAGCCAGGTGACTTTTTGCGTGTGCGTATTGTTGATGCGGATGAGCACGATCTTTATGCTGAATTCTGTAAGGTTGCCGATTAGCCGATTCGGCGCAATTTTTCATATAAAAGGGCGCTCAGTTTAGAGCGCCCTTTTATTTTGAAAAATTCCCCGGATTATTGTTTACATCGACTACATCATGATTTCTGTGAGGTTGTCGCGTCGCTCCAGTTCTGATTCGAATTCGGTTAGTTCAGGTCCGAGTGCATCGCGAATGGACAACATTCCAAGTGGCTTGCCATCTTCGACGACTGGCATGTGGCGAAAACCACCTTCGTACATCATATGCATGGCGTGACTGAAGGGGCGGTCAGCTTTAACCGTTTGAGGATTCTTGGTCATCACCGTTGCCAGTAAAGTGGTATCCGGGTCCTGGCGTGCGGCAACCACTCGGTTCAGTACATCGCGCTCGGTAAAAATCCCAATCAGAAGCTCGTTTTCGACGATCAGCATTGAGCCGACCTTTAGGTGCGCCATCTGGCAGGCAGCTTCACGCACGGTCATGCTGGCTTCGGCGCAGAGTACTTTCTGGTTACGGATGACATCGCTGATTTTCCGGCTGGGCATTTTTTGTCTCCTTGATGAGTGGTCGATTGGGTAAAAGAAGCGCAGGGTCGGCCTGTTTGCCAGTTGGCACGCGACTTTCTTATTGTTACCAATATCGAAAAATTTTGCTACCTCCAGCACTGCGATTTTTTTGTGCCGCTGGTAATCTTCGTTTAGCTGCTTTTGTTTGAAGATTGGAAAAATCCTGTGCGATCCAGAAAACTGCCTGAACAACTCGCTGCAATAGTGGGGCCGACACATGTGCTGACTTCGCCTGCCGAAATGTCATCCTATCTTGAGGATTGGCGAGGACGATATCGGGGTGCTGCAGCATGCATCGTTTGCCCGGCAAGCACTGTCGAACTGTCTCAGGTTGTTCGAGTCTGCGCACAAGCGCATGCGCCAATGGTTCCACAGGGGGGGAACACCAGTTTGAGTGGCGCGGCCACGCCCGATCATTCTGGTAATGCGGTTGTTGTTAGCCTGTCGCGCATGAACCGTATTCTTGCGATTGATCCTGCAAATAACACCATGACGGCTCAAGCAGGTTGTGTGCTTGCCGCTTTGCAGGAAGCCGCTTTGCAGGTTGATCGCCTGTTTCCCCTGTCTTTGGCATCCGAGGGCAGTTGCCAGATTGGCGGTAATTTGTCGACCAATGCGGGGGGCGTTCGAGTTTTGCGCTACGGCAATACGCGTGAACTCACACTTGGTGTCGAAGTTGTGCTGCCCAATGGCGAGATATGGAATGGTTTGCGGGGGTTGCGCAAAGATAATACGGGGTATGACCTGAAGCATCTCTTTATCGGCGCTGAAGGTACGCTAGGCTTCATAACTGCCGCCGTGCTCAAACTATTTCCTTTACCAAAAGTTACAGCAGTTGCTTGGGTTGCTGTTGGTTCACCCATGCTTGCATTGCAATTGCTGGCTAATTTGCAAGATCACTTCGGTGCTTCTTTGACGGCGTGTGAGCTTGTTTCCGATATTTCGCTTGGTCTTGTTTTGAAAAACATTCCCGGTACCCAGCAACCCCTGTCGAGCAGCCCTTGGTATTTGCTGATTGAACTGTCCGGGAGCCGTGATGATAAAGCGCTTGACGAGTCACTGGAGAATTTCCTTGGCGCCGCTCTGGTGCAAGCTTCCGTAAGGGATGCCGTGCTCGCAAAGAGCTACGCGCAAGCCCGGCAACTATGGGCCTTGCGTGAAAATATTGGCGAGGCTCAGAAAATTGAGGGTATGTCCATTAAGCACGATGTTTCTGTGCCAATTTCACGGATTCCCGAGTTCATAGAACGTGCAGATAGTGCGTTATTGAAAAATTTTCCGGAGATTCGAATTGTTACTTTTGGTCATATCGGAGACGGTAATTTGCACTACAACCAGTCCAGACCGACAAAAATCAGTAATGACGAATTCATCGCAGCACAAGCGGAAGTCAATCGCATTGTGTACAACATTGTTCATGAACTCGGTGGCAGCATTAGTGCAGAGCATGGCATTGGTCAGCTTAAGTGTCTGACGCTCCTCGATTACAAAAGTCCAGTCGAGATGGCGATGATGCATTCTGTTAAACGGGCAATCGATCCTTTGGGCCTCATGAATCCGGGGAAGATTTTTCCCGTAAATTGCTAACAGCTGCCCTGTGAATTTTATTGCTTCGCTAAATATTGCTGAAGAAGCGCGCTTGTTTTTTGGTGCTGGTTATTTGTGGCGTAGGAAAGCGGGGTTCTGCCCTCGTTGTCTTTTTTCTGCACGTCAGCGCCTCGCTTGATGAGCAGGGCAGAAAGCTGCGGCTGGCCTGTTGCTGCTGCCAGATGTAGCGGCGTCAGACCGATTTCATTGGTAGTGTCGATCTCGGGTTTTTTTTCAAGAAGCAAATCAACTTCCTGCAAGTCGCCAACGAGCACCGCAGCGTGGAGCGGTGTCATGCCAGTCCGATCTTTTGCATTAATGTTGGAGCCGCTGGCGATCAGTAGTGCTGTCGTTTTGGGATGGCTGTAAAACACGGCCATATGCAACGGTGTTCTGCCGAGTGCATCGGTTGCATCGATCTTGGCACCATCGTTTATGAGCTGCTTAACCTTGGCGATATCGCCTCTCGAGGCGGCTTTTGCAAGAGAGGAGTCACTGGAGACCGTCTCAGTCATTGCATCCTGTTTCAGGGTTGATTCAACGACTTTTTCCGGCGCTTTATTGCATGCTACAAGCAAGAGTAAAACACCGCCAATCAAAGTTCTTGATGCAAGACTTAGGGGTACGACAGTTTGTAATTGACTGCGCGAATGGCGTACGTTTTTTGTATGATCGTTCAAGTTCAACCTCGATATCGCTTGTTGTGTTCATGTAGAACATGACAATAACAGAGATGTGCGTATTGAACTATCGAACTGCAGCGCTTTGAGAGCCACCGTCTTTTCGGCTACAATTCGGCTTTCCCGCTGCAGATATCTCCATGACCAAATACGTCTTTGTTACAGGTGGCGTGGTGTCCTCCCTCGGTAAAGGCATTGCTGCTGCCTCGTTGGGTGCGATCCTCGAATCCCGCGGTATTAAAGTTACCCACATCAAGCTCGACCCCTACATCAACGTCGACCCCGGAACGATGAGCCCGTTCCAGCACGGCGAGGTGTTTGTGACCGAGGACGGTGCTGAAACCGACCTTGATCTGGGGCATTACGAGCGCTTTACCAACGCCAAAATGGGCAAGCGCAACAACTTCACCACCGGCCAGATTTACGAAACGGTGATCAAGCGCGAGCGGCGCGGTGAGTATCTCGGCAAGACGGTGCAGGTGATCCCGCACATTACCGACGAAATCAAGACGCACATCAAGCGCGGTGCTGAAGGGGCGGATGTAGCCATCGTCGAAGTCGGCGGTACGGTCGGTGACATTGAGTCGTTACCGTTTCTTGAAGCCATTCGTCAGATGGGCTTGCAGGAAGGCCGCAACAACGCCTGCTACATGCACCTCACGCTGTTGCCTTACATCCCGACCGCCGGTGAGCTTAAAACCAAACCGACGCAGCACTCGGTAAAAGAACTGCGCGAAATAGGTATCCAGCCGGATGTGCTGCTGTGCCGCGCTGATCGCCATATTCCCGAAGATGAGAAATCCAAGATTGCACTCTTCTGCAACGTGCAGCGCGAAGCCGTGATCGAGGCGCTTGATGCCGATTCGATCTACAAAATCCCCGCCATG
>CAJBIL010000532.1 GCA_903953145.1 uncultured beta proteobacterium | reverse complement strand
CGCTGCCGACGGCGACGTCGCTGGCTTCGCTGATGTCGATGTTGCCGTTGGCCGCGCTGACGTTGAGCTTGTTGATATCCGTGTCGAGGATAACGCCCTGCGTGCCGCCCGCCGACGCCAGCAGGATATTGCCGGAGACCTTGGCGCGGTTGGCGCTGTTGAATCCGCCGATATTACCGCCCGCCGTGAGTTGCACGCGGTTGCCACTGACCCCGCGTAGCGCCATGTTGCCGCTGCTGGTGAGGGTGACATCGCCGCTGCCGGCATCGATTTCCTTATTGCTGCCGAGGCTGATGTCCGGGCTGCCGAGGTTGCCGGTGACGTTGAGCGTGACGTTGCCGCCTTGCGTGTTGATGCCCTCAAATGCAGAGCCAACGCCACCCGGTACAAAGCGGCCGATATCGAGTGACTGGGCGTTTTTGAAGTTGAGTGCCGCGCCGCCGGTCAGCCGTGCCATCAGGCGGCCGACGTTGTTGGCTTCGCCAAGATTGACGCCGGCGCCGCCGGCCAGTGCGAGCATTGGCGCAGTAATTGTTGAACCTGCCGTTTGCGCGATGGTGCCGCCGCCGGCCGACAGGCCTAGGCCGAGCAGGGTGCCGCCAAAGTCGCTGGCGAGCAGTGGCGTGTTGATCAGCAGATTGCCGCTGGCGAGCGTGCTGTCTTCGCTGCCAAAGCCGACATAGGGGCTCTGGATGAAGCTGAGGAATGTTTTGTTGAGTGCGAGTGACGGGCTGCCGGCGATGGCACTGGAGAAGACTTCCATCGTGCCGCCGACGCTGCCGGGGGCAAGGACGACAAAGCCGGTGGCGCCAGTGCCGTTGATGTTGAGTGTGCTGGTGTTGGGGTTGCCGGTGAGGTTCAGGTTGTTTGCCCGAAGTTTTACTTCTGGGGCTTGAATGGCGATGCTTGCTGTGCTGACATTCAGGTCGATTGCGCTGAGTGATGAATCTGCGTTTTGACTCACTAACTCCACGCTGCGCGTGGCGGTGATTGTGGTTGTATTGATTTCGCCACCGTCAACCAAGATTGGGCGAGTGCTCTTGAGCATTACGTTGCCACCCGATGCGGCTGTGTTTTCCAGCCCGGAGAGCGTTGTGGATTCATTGTAGTTTTGAATGATTTTGAGTGCGGTGGGCGTTTGGTTTGCGGTGTCGTAGCTATCACGCACCACCAGATTGCCGCTTGTCGTGTTTTTGGCGGAAAGACGGGTGATGTCCTTCGTTTGTAGCTCAATGCCGTTGGCAGCCAGTGCTTTGACTGTTTCGCCCGTGATCAGGGCGCTGCCGCCTTGAATGGCGCCGCCGGTGGTGGCGAGGTCGACCGTGCCGCCAATTGAGTCGGTATTGATGGTGCCGGTGCCGAAGCTGATGTTTCCTGCCGCGCGTAGTTTTGTGGTGCTGTAGGTAGCGCTGTTGTTGATGCCGGATGCGCCGGCGAAGGTGATCGGGCCGGCTGTGGCAGTGAGGGTGATGTCGTAGCCACTGGTGGATTGGATATCCAGCCCGCCGGCTGCGGTGACGATGATGCCGCCCGCACCGCCTGCGCTGGCGGTGATGCTGTTCTGCGCGGCTATTTGGTTCAAGGTCAGGCTACCGTTGATCGAGGCGATATTCAGTTCGCTTGATGTGTTGGCGCCAACCCCGAGGGTGGACGATGCGCTGGTCGCAAAAGCATCGTTTTGCGAGAAGCTGAAGAGGTCGGAGAGATCAGCGGTGCCCGACAGTCTCTTGATGCTGTTTTTGGCGGGGACGGTGAAATTAACGTCGCCCCCGCCGGCGACTAGGTCGATCATGTTGCCCGTAACGCCACCGGTGGCGGTCTGGATCAGCGAGCCATTGGTTGCCAGCAGCTTTGAGACGGTAGGCGATGTGGCGTTGCCACTGGCGATGCCATTGAGCGTAATGCCCGTTAAGCCGCCTGATTCAATGTTGAAGAATGTTCCCGCCGATATGCCGCCGGCGTCGATGAGAAGATTGCCGTTTTGT
>CAJBIL010000531.1 GCA_903953145.1 uncultured beta proteobacterium | reverse complement strand
TTCCATCTGTTGCCCGATCTGTCGGAGTTTGATTGTCAGTCGCCGGCGTTCGGCTGGAGCGTCCTGCATGGCTTCGGTCGCATTTCGCATCAGGTTGAGTAACACCTGTTCGAGCATGACCTGATCAGCCATCAACTCGGGGCGCATTCCCTGAATCTCGCGCACGATACGGATGTGCTGCTTTCTGGCTGCTGCTTCAATAAAGCCGATGCTGTCGTCGATTACTTCGGCCAGATCACAGGGGGCGAGCTTGGGTTCGCTCTTGCGCACAAAATCATGCACCCGGCGAATAATCCGGCCTGCTCGCTGAGCCTGTACGCCGAGTTTACCCAGCGCACTGGCCAGTTCGGCCGGGGTGAAAGCACCTGATTCCAGTTTGTTCAGGCAGCCTGCGTTGTAGCTGGTGATCGCAGCGAGCGGCTGGTTCAACTCGTGGGCAAGCGTCGAGGCCATTTCTCCCATAGTCACCAGGCGCGAGGTGAGTTGAAGTTTCTCCTGCTGCTGGCGGCTCATTTCTTCGGCATGTTTACGGGCAGTAACATCGAGGATCGAAGCCATCCAGCCCTTATGCGTGCCATCAGCATCGATCAGCGGCGCTTCATAAACCAGCGCGTCGAAACGGCTGCCGTCCTTGCGCTTGAAGCGGATTTCGAAGCCTTCTCGGGGCGCGTTGCCTTCCATTACGGCATTGTGCAGCGCCTGGGATTTCTCCATTTCTTCTGGCGCCCAGTAAGGCATTGGTGGGCTGGCACCAAGCAGCTCATCTACCCGGAAGCCTACCATTTGGCAAAACGAGGGATTGGCGTAGGTAACACGCCCTTCAAGGTCGCGTGCGCGCATGCCGACGGTCAGCGAATCTTCCATTGCCTTTCGGAACGCGTGTTCCGAACGTAGCGCCTGTTCGGCCAGCAGGCGGCGCTGGATCAGCCCACGGATCGCCCAAAGACTCCACATCACTGCACCTGCCAGCACCATGATGACGGCGACAATGACGGTCTGGGCAAAATTGCCGGCGGCACGATAGGCCGTTGCCTGAAGCATCAGGCCATGCCCCGGTGGTTCAAGCAATACTTCGTAACTGATATTGGTCGCCGTTGTATCGACCTTCGATTTACTGGCCAGTACGGCCCCGTTGTCGTCCAGCACACTGACCCGGTATTTCTCGGCAAACCACCAGGGGGTGACTTGCTGGAAAAGGCTATTCAAAGAGTAAACACCAACCAGCATGCCAAGGAGCCGGTCGTTGCGGAAGATTGGTACATAAAGCTCGAATTGTGCCGTTTGGCCGGTCAGGAAGGGTTCGGTATAGACCGGTTTGCCGAGTTTGCTGGCAACCTCAAAAGCGCGCACGGCGGAGGTGTCGCCAAATTGTTCATGTGGTTGCCGGGCAGAGATCGGGTTCGGCAGGGCATTGAGTGTGCGATTGGCTTGGTCAAGCCAGATGATCTGGGTCAGTTCAGGACTATTTTTCAATAAGTGCCGGGCGCGAGTCTCAAAGAGTTTGTTGCCGTCGGCGATGGCGGGTAAATCGAGCGCCAGCTGTTGCAACTGGTCAGTATTGCCGTCGAGGTGGAAACGAAAGCTTTGTTCGAGCCAGAGTACGTCAGCGATCAAGGTCGTGCGCTGATCCTCCAGTTCGTTCTGGCGCAAAATCCAGAGCAGGGCGATCACAAGCACAAGCAAGAGCGCCACCGCCAGCTTGGGCATGGTGAGATACCAATTCGACCAGCGTGGCGATATGCGCTGGATACGGCTGATTTCTAGTGGTCGTTTCATTAGGCCAAATGTTACCGCAACGTGCATGCGGGTGCTGAATGCTTCCCCTTGCGGATTTCCACAATGGTGAGCCATGTTTGAAGCGCGGATACTCCGCCCTCATTGCCGGGTAATCAGAAAAAAACCCGGTTCATTTCAGGAGGGCAGGGGAGATGGCCATGGCCGGCGGGAAAATATTCAAGAGTTTGTATGTTCAGGTACTCATCGCAATTGCGCTTGGTATCACGCTCGGGCATTTTTATCCCGAAACCGGCGCTGCGATGAAGCCGTTGGGAGATGGCTTCATCAAACTGATCAAGATGATCATCGCCCCGATCATCTTTTGTACCGTCGTCTGCGGTATTGCCGGTATGGAAGACATGAAATCGGTCGGCAAGACCGGTGGCTATGCGCTGCTTTATTTTGAAGTGGTGAGCTCGATTGCGCTGGTCATTGGTCTGGTAATCGTTAATGTGACGCAGCCGGGTGCCGGCATGAATATCGACGTTTCGACACTTGATGCCAAGTCCATCGCGAAATACGCCGAGCCAGGCAAAATGCAGTCGACGACGGATTTTTTGCTCAGCATCATTCCTAACAGCGTGGTCGATGCTTTTGCCAAGGGCGACATGTTGCAGGTGCTGTTTTTCTCGATCCTCTTCGGCTATGCGCTGCATGCTTTTGGTGAGCGCGGCAAGCCGGTGTTCAAACTAGTCGAGGGCCTATCGCATATCCTGTTCGCCATCGTCGGCGTGATCATGAAAGTCGCTCCCATCGGTGCGTTCGGTGCGATGGCTTTCACCATCGGCAAGCACGGTCTGGGTAGCCTGGCGCAGCTTGCGCAGTTGATGGGTGTCTTCTACCTGACTTGCGTGATCTTTGTATTCGGCGTGCTGGGTACGATTGCCCGGGTGCATGGTTTCAGCATCTTGAAGTTCATCAAATATATTAAGGAGGAGCTTTTTCTGGTACTTGGTACCTCGTCTTCCGAGTCGGCATTGCCGCGCCTGATGGCCAAGATGGAAAATCTCGGCGTTAATAAATCGGTGGTCGGCCTGGTTGTGCCAACCGGTTATTCGTTCAACCTTGACGGTACATCGATCTATTTGACAATGGCGGCTGTATTTATTGCTCAGGCAACCAATACGCCACTTGATCTGACACAGCAAATTACCTTGCTTGCGATCCTTTTGCTGACCTCTAAAGGGGCGGCAGGCGTTACGGGCAGCGGCTTCATTGTATTGGCGGCAACGCTTTCAGCTGTCGGTACCGTGCCGGTGGCTGGACTGGCACTTATTCTCGGCATTGACCGTTTTATGTCAGAAGCGCGTGCGTTGACCAACTTTGTCGGCAATGGCGTCGCTACGATTGTCGTCGGCAAGTGGTGCGGTGCGCTGGATAGTAATCGAATGACTGCGGTGCTAAATAATGAAACAGCGGACGAAGCGAATGTGCCCGAATTGATTCTGAATGAGAGTACGGCTGAAATGGATCTGCACGCACCGGTGAAGGTTACTGAACACCACTAACCTGCCTGTCCAGCAACTTGCCGAACAGCACTCTGCATCATCCGAAAGGTGATGCAGAGTGCTTGCATTTTTGCTTTGTTATCTGCTTTTTCTGTAGGTTGTGGAAATCCACAATGTTAATGATATTTTCCTCATGTAGTATCTCTTGACCAAGAGGGGGTAGCCCCGATTCCTATAAGTTTTTGTTGTTCAAACGGAGGAGATTTCATGAAAGTTTCAGCGCTAATTCTCGGCCTGGTCGCTTGCGCCTTGTCTACTGCCCCGCTGCTGGCTACCGCACAAACTGCTACGGTGATCAAGTTCAGTCACGTTGTTGCTGTTGATACGCCCAAAGGCAAAGCTGCCGAATTTTTTGCCAAACGTGCGGGTGAACTGACCATGGGTAAAGTCAAGGTTGAGGTATACGCCAACTCCACACTTTACAAGGACAAGGAGGAGATGGAAGCCTTGCAGCTAGGCGCCGTGCAGATGCTCGCGCCGTCGCTGGCAAAATTTGGTCCGCTTGGGGTTAAAGAGTTTGAAGCCTTCGATTTGCCGTACATTTTTGATAATACGGCCGAACTGCACAAAGTAACGCAAGGGCCGCTCGGTGCCTCGCTGCTTGGAAAGCTGGACCCCAAGGGCATTAAGGGGCTGGCATTCTGGGACAACGGATTCAAGTCTTTTTCGGCCAACAAGCCGCTGAAAGCACCCGCTGATTTCAGAGGTCAGAAAATGCGCATCCAGTCATCGAAAGTTCTGGAGTCGCAAATGCGCGCACTGGGCGCGTTGCCGCAGGTAATGGCTTTCTCCGAGGTTTATCAGGCGCTGCAAACCGGCGTGGTTGATGGTACCGAAAATCCGCATTCCAATCTTTTTACGCAAAAAATGTTTGAAGTGCAGAAATACATGACGCTGACTGAGCACGGTTATCTCGGCTACGCCGTCATTACCAACAAAAAATTCTGGGATGCGCTGCCGGCAGATATTCGTGGCCAGCTTGAAACGGCAATGAAGGAAGCCACCGTTTACGCCAACAAGATTGCCCAGGAAGAAAACGACAGTGCGCTCGAGAAAATCAAGGCTTCTGGCAAAACGCAGATCTATGCGTTGACCGCTGCCGAGCGTACTGAACTAAAGAAAGCGCTAGTCAAGACACATACCGACATGGCGTCACGCATCGGCAAGGAAACAATCGACGCGATCTATAAGGAAACAGGTTTCGATCCGGCCAAGATGTAATTGGCGGCTGACTGAGAATGCCCGTCTGCGCAGAGGCTGACGGGCGTTTTTTTGAGCAACGATCAGGAGAAACTTATGAATAAATTATTGAATCATCTTGAGGAGTGGATTGTTACCTTCCTCATGGGCGGGGCTACGGTGATGATTTTTCTCTCCGTTGTTCATCGTTACATGGCCGGGCTGTCGATTCCCGGTTTGCAGGACTGGCTGCTCGGGCTTAATTTTAGCTGGGCGCAGGAGTTGTGCATCATCATGTTCGTCTGGATGGCTAAATTTGGTGCTGCTTACGGCGTGCGAACCGGTATCCACGTTGGTGTCGATGTGCTGATCAACCGTTTGAATGAGCAATGGCGGGCCAAATTTATTGTTTTTGGGCTACTTGCCGGGGCTTTGTTTACCGGAATTGTAGGTGCGCTTGGCGCCCATTTCGTGTGGGAAAACGGCTTCCATTACGCCTCGTTCACTTTCTTCGGCCTTAATCCGGGCGATGTGCCCGAGGGGCCGACAACACCTGATCTGGAATGGCCAACCTGGATTGTCTACAGTGCAATCCCTCTGGGTACTTCGCTGATGTGTTTCCGTTTTTTGCAGGTTACCTGGGGGTTTCTCAAAACCGGCGAATTGCCACATCACGATCATGGCCATGTCGACGGGCTTGAAGAAGAACTGGCGCAGATAGATGCCAATCCTTACAACATGGATGACAACCTCCACATCCATGATTTGAAGCATACGCCGCTTGGTGAAGCGCCCCCGAATGCGCGCGCTGATAACAAGGGAGGTGATCAGAAATGAACGCCGCCATTATTTTCATCCTGTTGCTCACGCTGATGCTGACCGGCATGCCGATCTCGATTTCGCTTGGTTTGACGGTGCTCAGCTTTCTTTTCATGTTTACGCAAGTGCCGCTCGAGTCGGTTGCACTCAAGTTATTTACCGGTATCGAGAAGTTCGAAATCATGGCGATTCCGTTTTTCATACTGGCGGGCAATTTTCTGACGCACGGTGGTGTAGCGCGACGCATGATCAATTTCGCCAGCGCCATGGTTGGCCACTGGTATGGCGGCCTCGGTTTGGCCGGCGTGCTGGCCTGTGCTCTGTTCGCCGCAGTATCCGGCTCCAGTCCTGCGACTGTTGTGGCGATTGGTTCGATTTTGTTGCCGGCAATGATCAAGGCTGGTTTTCCAAACAAATTCGGAGCCGGGGTGATCACCACTTCGGGGGCTCTTGGTATCCTGATTCCACCATCGATTGTTATGGTTATGTACTCGGTGGCAACCAATACGTCGGTTGGTGCGCTGTTCATGGCCGGCGTAATTCCCGGCATTGCGCTGGCTTGCGTGCTGGGCGGTGTAACTTGGTACCGTGCCAAGAAGTTTAACTATCCGCGCCTGCCGAAAGCCACACTGGGTGAGCGCTGGAAGAGCTTTCGCGACTCGGTATGGGGTCTGTTGCTGATCGTCGTGGTTATGGGCGGTATTTACTCCGGCATGTTCACGCCGACCGAGGCTGCCGCAATGAGTGCTGTTTATGCCTTCTTTGTCGCGGTGTTCGTCTATAAGGACATGGGCCTTAAAGACGTGCCCAAGGTGCTGCTTAATTCGGCCAACATGTCGGCGATGTTGCTTTACATCATCACCAACGCTGTTCTGTTCTCGTTCATCATGACCAACGAGAATATTCCGCAGGCACTGGCCGACTGGATGCTGGGTAACGGGTTGGGCATGATTGCATTCCTGCTTGCGGTCAATGTGATACTGCTGCTTGCCGGTAATTTTATGGAGCCTTCGTCGATCGTCCTGATCTTTGCCCCTATTTTGTTTCCGGTGGCAATGAAACTAGGAATCGATCCGGTTCATTTCGGTATCATCATGGTGGTCAATATGGAAGTGGGTATGTGTCATCCGCCCGTCGGCTTGAATCTATATGTAGCTTCGGGCATCACCAAGATGGGTATTACGGAACTAACCGTTGCTGTCTGGCCGTGGCTTCTTTCAATGCTCGGCTTTCTGGTAGTGATCACCTATGTGCCGATTATTTCAACCTGGCTGCCGAGGACGCTGGGCATGATGTAGCGACACAGACTGATTTCGGCATTTTTGAAGTTCAGGCGCGCGTTCGGGGTTTTCCGTATGCGCGCTTTTTATTCCGCACTGTCTTTCGCTCTTTGCTGAATTTAGCATTCGCTACTGACTCTTGGTAGAATGTCGGGTTGTTCGAATGCTTCGCTGTTTTGAGCATCCGTTAATTTCATGATTTCTAACCTTCCTCTTCGTGGAGAAAATATTTATGGCCATCCAGCGCACACTTTCCATCATCAAGCCCGACGCTGTTGCAAAAAACGTGATCGGTAAGATTTACTCCCGTTTTGAATCGAATGGTCTCAAGGTCATTGCCTCGAAAATGGCCTGGTTGTCGCCGCAGGAAGCCGGCGAGTTCTACGGCGTGCATAAAGAGCGTCCTTTCTTCAAAGATCTCGTTTCGTTCATGATTTCCGGCCCGGTGATGATCCAGGTGCTGGAAGGTGAAGATGCAATCACCAAAAATCGTGACCTGATGGGTGCAACCGATCCGAAAAAAGCTGAGCCGGGCACCATTCGCGCCGATTTTGCCGAGTCGATTGATGCTAACGCTGTACATGGTTCCGATGCTGAAGAAACCGCCAGGGGCGAAATCGCCTTTTTCTTCCCGGCCATGAATGTGTACGCTGGTCGCTAAGACTTTCGTCGCTCAATTTTCTGTATGACTGTCAATCTGCTCGATTTCGATGCGGCCGGCCTGACTGCCTTTTTCGCGGAGAATGGTGAGAAGCCATTTCGCGCCAGGCAAGTGCTGCGCTGGATGCATCGTTTCGGGCAGCGTGATTTTGATGCAATGACGGATATTGCAAAAAGCTTGCGTGAAAAGCTCAAGTCGATTGCTGTCGTTATGCCGCCTGCTGTTGTGTCAGACAAGCTTTCCGACGATGGAACGCGCAAGTTCCTGTTTGATGTCGGTGGCGGTAATGCGGTTGAAACCGTATTCATCCCCGAAGATGATCGCGGCACGCTTTGCGTTTCCTCGCAAGCCGGCTGTGCCCTCGAATGCGCCTT
>CAJBIL010000530.1 GCA_903953145.1 uncultured beta proteobacterium | reverse complement strand
CCGCAGCGAAGATGAAGGTCGTCATTCCGGTTACGCTGGCGATCATCTTCGTCCTGCTGTATCTCAATTTCCGACGTCTCACCGAAACGCTGATCGTCATGCTCTCGGTGCCGTTTGCGCTGGTCGGCGGCGTCTGGCTGATGTGGGCGCTCGGCTACAACTTCAGCGTCGCCGTCGCGGTCGGCTTCATCGCGCTGGCCGGCGTCGCCGCCGAGACCGGCGTCATCATGCTGATCTACCTCGACCATGCGCTCGAAGCGCGCCGCGCCCAGCGCGCCGCCGCCGGGCAGGCGCTGCAGCCGGCCGATCTCTACGCGGCGGTGATGGAAGGCGCCGTCGAGCGCGTGCGGCCGAAGATGATGACGGTGGTGGCGATCATGGCCGGCCTGTTGCCGATCATGTGGAGCCACGGCACCGGCTCCGAAGTGATGAGCCGCATCGCCGCACCGATGATCGGCGGCATGATCTCGTCGACGCTGCTGACGCTGGTAGTGATCCCGGCGATTTACGCGCTGGTCAAGGAGCGGGCGTTGTTTGGCGCTAAAAAAAGTTGCCGGGCGGGTTGTTAATGCGGGGTTGGCAGCGTGATTGATAAACAAACGAACATAACCCGGCAGCCCATACCGGCGCTGCGCGTCTCAATAATGAAAACGCAATTGAGCAATCAACAGATCATCCCCTTCAATGCGGTACACCATGCGATGCTCATCTGTTATGCGGCGTGACCAAAAACCCGATAGCGCATGCTTCAATGCCTCCGGCTTTCCCACGCCCGCGAAAGGCTCGCGTTGTGTTTCACGGATTAGTTTGTTTATCCGCTCAACCATCCGCCTGTCCTGTTTTTGCCAGCACAGATAGTCTTCCCATGCTTCCTCTGCAAAAATCAGCTTCACTTGGCCAATTCCCGCTCCACGCCTTTGCCTGCGTTCAGTTGTGCGGCCGCCGAAAGCAAACGTTTGGCGTTCGCCGGCGTGCGCAAAAGATAGGCTGTTTCTTCCAGCGCTTTGTAATCTTCGAGCGAGAGCATCACCACGGCTTGATCCCCGTTACGCGTAATAATCAAAGCTTCGTGGTCGTTACAAACCCGATCCATGGTGCTGGCAAGGTTTGCGCGAACAGAGGTGTAAGTCATAGCATCCATTTTCCCGCCTCCAATATGTACGCTTTAATGTACATAAAGAATTGCTGCCTGTCCAGAAAAAATCTGCCGACACTGGATCAATGGGGCCGGCGTAAATTGAATCACAAAACCAATGATTTCGCTCTGGAGACCATATCTTTTACTGCTGGCGACATGTTTACAGGCTCCAGCCGCGTCTCAGGGTGTGCGTTTTGAAATACGCGAAATACCTCATCTGCGAATGCCTGTCCGATTTCTTCAACACCATCAAAATCCAGCATCACGGACTTGAATCGCTCAAAACGCATGGTCAGGCGTTTGGCCTGAGAGCGTGCTACCAGTTTCTCCCCTTCGTGCTGCGCCAGACGAACAGGAACGATCGTCTTGGCAAAGGTAAATTCATCCGGGGCAGCAAACTTGTTGAAAATTTCTTTGGTTGTGCGCGTGCTTTGATTAGACAGCCGCATCAGCACCAGCGTACCGGGTGCGTCTTTCGGGCGTTCAATCAGCACATCATCAAGGCCTTCATCGTGCATAAAATGAAGCGCACCCGATCGTATATCGAATAGATCAAACACTTTGCTTGAAAAGAAAATCCCATCCCCGGAGTGATTGGCAGGGTCTGTTGTCAGCTTGCCTTTTGCCAACTCAAGCATTGATTCTCTTGGATCGTACAGATCAAGCGCCTTCGCAATCTTGAGGAAAATTCCCTCACCATCGTCAGCAACCCACGCCTGCGTAAAAAGTGCGTTGCGCACAATGCCAACCCTAACGACAGCAGCGCCCGAGTGGTCGACTGCGTTATTGATCATCTCGGTAAGACCGTATTGCCAAATATCGCGCACGTTGCTTGGCAGATCAGCGACCACCGGAGCGCATAACGAACGCCATACTCGATCTTCCGATAAGCCGGCACGCTCGAAATGCTGTTCAAAACGATGGGTTTCCGCCAGGGCATAACGCACACCGCGCCCTACGCCTTGCCGCACCAACAAGCCAGCTCGAACAGCCGCAGAAACACGCGCACTGGCCGCTTGTCGGGAGATGCCAGCGGACGCTGATAGCCGCGTCGCCACATTGCCATGACCATCGGCAACAAGCTTTAATAGAACGGTTTGATTCATATAAAGCCCCGCAATTGACAGCTATTCAGCGTTTAATTGCAAAGT
>CAJBIL010000529.1 GCA_903953145.1 uncultured beta proteobacterium | reverse complement strand
GGTGTGCCCCGGATCAGATCAAGCTGCGCCTTCAACGCCATATCCTGGCGGAAATCCCAGCGGGCACCGAACGAAACCGTGTGCTGGTCGCTGTGCGTCTGGCCGGTCAACTGGCCGATCTGCGTGATCAGCATCGGCGGTAACGGCGTTGTAAGCCGGCTTGCATTCGATTTGACCTGCGAATAACCGATATAGGGCGTCAGCGGAATCTGGCTCAGGCGATAGGCAGTGATCAGGTAGGCCGAGCGCGTATCCTCGTAAGCCGCTGTTTCATAGCGGATCTGACTCGCCATTGCCTGAACCTGCAACGGCCCCTTGTCATAAACAACGCCCAACGAATCGTAACGCGCCCATTTATCCACCACCGTCAACTCAGGCGCCAGGCCGATCACGTTGATGCCCGCCACTTCGTTCAGCGGTTGTTCGTTCTTGAAACGGATCTGGGTATGGCCAAGACGGAACTGCCAGGGGCCGCTCAGGTAATCAACGTGGCCACCAATCATCGGCGAGTGCTGCAAATCCCACGTCAACTGCGCGACAAAAGGTGTTTTTTCAGCCGCATAGCCGGCAAACAGTTTGCCGCGCAGCAGGCCGGGGCCCAACTTCGTCGTGCTGCTGAGATCAAAACCGTCAAAGTACGACATCACCAGCGGGCCGTAGTAATCCGGCGGTGGCCGCAGCGTGAGATTGGCGTAACCAACCAGACGTGAATCGGCCAGCATGTAAAACTCAGTGCCCAGCCGCCCGACGCGCGCACTGAAATCCGGTGAAAAATCATGACGTAAAAACGCCCAGGTTAACTCCGGCTTGTAGGAGCCATCGTAGCGATAACGCGTAACGCCCTGAATAACCGCCTCAGTCTGCGCATTGATCCGCATGTTGGCCTGCAAGCCGAGCACGGAATCCGTCTGCGCCGACCAGCCTGATTGCAAGCCGTGCGGCTGCGAAAGATCACGCACAAACTGCGCACGGCTATCGTCCGAATGCGCCATGCCCAGCGTGCCAAAACCCTTGAAGCTGATCGACGGGCTCGTCCCGCTATCCGGCTCGGCGGCAGCCAGCGTCAGTGGCACGGCCAGCATCGCGCAGCAGAAGGCCGATGCCCGCAGGCGTAAAAGCAAGCACTCAGATTTAATCACGGCATCCACCTTGTCGATATTCAGACCCGCTCAGGTCAGCGCAGCTAAGCATTATGAATTATTTTTTGGTCGCTGAGCAGTTTCACGAATTTTCTGTGCTCGTGGCAGACATTAAAAAACACAATCGAGCCGCAGACCGCACCAACTGGCGATCTAGCGCATTGCCACGCTGAAGATGCCCGTATTTACTGGCTCTCCGGCAATCGATAGCGCTAGATCGTTTATCCATGAGCTTCGCAGGCGAAGGGGCCGATGGCTCAAGCACCTTGGGGCGCGCACGGCTCAAATGCTAACTATTTATGGCGATGGTAAGTTATTGTCGTTACGTTTACTTTCTGCTGTATTCGGAACAGGTTATCTGCTGCCTTTAACGTAGATCGGGAAAATGAGCGTAAACGTCGTTAGCGGCTTACGGTCGACAGTGCTACTGACGACCACCTACAGCCCCCGGTGGATAGACCGGATGTTTGCCACGGACCTCAATCGTGACGGCATCAGTGACCTGCTGTTGCTGGGCGCCAGCTATCCTGGTGATCCGAATGCGGCTGCCCAGCCCGGTTTGGTTGCCTTTGGCCTTGTTGGGGGCGGCTTCTCCGTAGCCAGTCCGGGCGTGTTTCCCGTAAGTGCGCTGATGACAACGCACCCCAGAGAAGTGCTTTCCGCTGATTTCAATGCCGATGGTCAGAATGATCTGTTCATCGCCAGCCATGGCTGGGATGCGGCACCGTTTCCTGGTGAGCAAAATCGACTTTATCTGTCGAATGGCGACGGTACATGGCGCGACGCAACCGCGACGTTGCCGCAACTCAGCGATTACTCGCACAGCGCGGCTGTCGGCGACATCAATGGAGATGGCGCGCCAGACATTATTGTCGGCAACGTCCCGGTGCCCAATACGATTACGCCGTATGCCCTGATTAACGACGGCGCTGGCAATTTTCAACTGAATCGCAGCCTGTTGCCGCTGGCCAGCGGGCAGGCTCTGAATACCTCGGTTCGGCGGGTGACTTCCGAATTATTGGCTGACCTTGATGGCGATCAGCAGCAGGACCTCGTCCTCGGGGCAGCCTTCTCTACTGCACAAAAACCGGTTTCTGCGCTGGTTGTCTGGAACAAGGACGGGAGCTTTGCCACTTCGCCCCGTACCGACCTGCCTTTTGGAGAAGCG
>CAJBIL010000528.1 GCA_903953145.1 uncultured beta proteobacterium | reverse complement strand
CTGCGCTCCAGCTCGTTGCGCACGACGGTCATCTCGCTGATCAGATGTTCCTTGGTGAAGCTGGCGCGAATGAAGCGATCTGCTTCGATACGGATCGCCGCGTCAATTTTTTCCGGCTCGGCGGCGACGGTTTCAAAGTAATTGGTGCGGTCGGCGCTGGTTGTGCCGTTCCATACGGCGCCCAGCGCGGTGAGGTCGCTCTTCAGGTCGGCACGTTGCCCGGCGCTTTTGAACAGCATGTGTTCAAGCAGATGCGCCATGCCTGTTTCACCGTAGCCTTCGAGCTTGCTACCGGTTTTTACCACCAGCTCGATCCGTGCGTTGGCCGCTGACGGGAAGGCGGCGAGAATGATCCGGAAGCCATTGGGCAGCACATAAGACGTGAAACCGGCCGCCTGAGCGTCAAGGGTGGCCGCTGTGGCAGGTGCGGCAGTCGAGGAAAGTGGCGCTGCGGCCAGCGTCGATTTTTTTGCGTCAGCACTGGCCGGCGTCGCAATCAGGCAGAAAGCACCGAGCAGGGCGGTGGAGAGCAGGCGAGGCGTCATGGTGATCCGTGCGGTAGGTGAGCGGTTTGGGGCGGCGATAAAAATCAAAGCAGCTGTTCAGACACGCAGTGTGCCGAGAAGTGCCGCCGGCTTCAAGGCAGCAAGCAGGTAGAAAGCGGATGCTGGATGTTGCCGCAGGATGCGTCGGCCTGCAAGGCGCGCAGAATGGTGATCTAGATTATGGAATAGCCGGAAAGCCAATGAATACGCCATTCTTCAGGGTGTTGATGCGCTAGATCGTCTATTCATGCGCCTTACAGGCCAGATTGAGTGCCGAAGTGTGGTCGGATCACGCATAGCGTAATCGGCTTCCCTGATCATCCGGCGATTCGCTGTAAGTGATCGGCCGCTGGAACGACTAAGATGTAATCCTTTCCCGAGAGCCTTTTATGCACGCCACGCTGCCACTGTTGAAATCCACCGATTTCCCTGCCCTCCGGCGCACTGCGCTGACCACGTTGCAGATCAATCTCGGTTATCGCTGCAATCAGAGCTGTCTGCATTGCCACGTTAATGCCGGGCCGGGGCGGACGGAGGAAATGACCGCAGAAACCATCGATGCCGTGCTGGCCTTTCTCGCCGCCAGCCCGACGGTGAGCACGCTCGACCTGACCGGCGGCGCGCCCGAGCTCAACCCGCATTTCCGGCGGCTGGTGGTCGCGGCACGCAAACGCGGTTTGCGGGTGATTGATCGCTGCAATCTGACCATTCTGGAAGCGCCAGGGCACGAGGATCTGGCCGCTTTTCTGGCCGCACAGCAGGTTGAAATCGTCGCCTCGCTACCCTGTTATCTGGCAGAAAATGTTGATCAGCAACGTGGTGCCGGCACCTTTGAGGCCAGCATTCGCGGCCTTCAACGCTTGAATGCGCTGGGTTATGGAAAACCCGGCCAGACCGCCAGCAAGCTTGCGCTGCATCTGGTGTATAACCCGCAAGGGCCGGCGCTGCCGCCCCCGCAGGGTGCGCTGGAGGTTGCTTACAAGGCGCATCTGCTCGATACCTTCGGGATTGTATTCAACCAGCTATTTACGCTTGCCAACATGCCGATCCAGCGTTTTGGCAGCACCCTGATTTCCCGGGGGCAGTTCAATGCCTACATGGAAACCCTGCGCGGCGCACACCATGCGGATAATCTGGAGAGCGTGATGTGCCGCAGCCTGATCAGCGTCGACTGGCAGGGCTATCTTTACGACTGCGACTTCAATCAGCAACTCGGCATGCCGCTCGGCGCTACGCCCGGCGGCTTGCATATCGACCAGGCCACCGCAGCGGCATTGGCTGGTGCCTCGATCCGCGTGGCCGGTCATTGCTACGGCTGCACCGCAGGGCAAGGCTCCAGTTGTGGCGGTGCGCTGGCTGACGCCAGCGTTGCGCATTGAGCCTGCTGAACATGTGCTCAAACCCTGGTTGCACAACATGAAATCCCCTAAATCGTGGCTGCTGCTCTTGCTGATCGGCTTGTTGCTGGCCTACTTTGGCTTCGACCTCGGGCGCTTTCTCAGTCTTGAGCATTTCAAGAGTCAGCAGGCGGCCATTGCGTTGTGGCGTGAGACGCAGCCGATCAGTGCCGCATTGCTTTATTTCGTGGCCTATGTCGCCGTTACGGCCTTGTCGCTGCCCGGTGCGGCGGTGATGACACTGGTCGGTGGTGCGGTTTTCGGCTTGTTCTGGGGGTTGCTGCTGGTCTCTTTTGCCTCGTCGCTGGGGGCAACGCTGGCCTTTCTTGCTTCACGCTTTCTGCTGCGCGACTGGGTGCAACGGCGCTTCGGCGAGCGCTTGCGGGCGATCAATGCCGGGGTCGACAAGGAGGGAGGTTTTTACCTCTTCACGCTGCGTCTGGTGCCGGTATTCCCGTTTTTCATGATCAATCTGCTGATGGGGCTGACGCCGATCCGGACGCGTACTTTCTACTGGGTGAGCCAGCTTGGCATGCTCGCTGGCACGCTGGTTTATGTAAACGCCGGCACGCAACTGGCAAAAGTCGAATCGCTCTCCGGCATCCTCTCGCCTGGCCTGCTCGGTGCTTTTGCTTTGCTCGGCGCATTCCCGCTGATCGCCAACAAGATCGTGGCGGCGGTCGCGGCTAAAAAAGTATTTGCCGGCTGGCCAAAGCCGCAACGGTTTGACCGTAACCTGATCGTGATCGGCGGCGGCGCAGCGGGGCTGGTAACGTCCTATATCGCGGCGGCGGTCAAGGCCAAAGTCACCCTGATCGAAAGGCACAAGCTCGGCGGCGACTGCCTGAATACGG
>CAJBIL010000527.1 GCA_903953145.1 uncultured beta proteobacterium | reverse complement strand
TCTGGTGTTGCGCCGCTCATCAAGATCGGGCAGGGGGCGTTCTACATTTGTGAGGCAGAACAGCAGCGCGTGCGCCTGCTGTCCAGTTATGCGTTTCGCGAACGCAAACATCTCGACCAGTATTTCAGTCTCGGGCAGGGGCTCGTCGGCCAGTGCGCACTGGAACGCGAAGCCATCATCTTGACGGAGCCGCCGGCCGATTACATTCGCATTGGCTCCAGTGTCGGCGAAAGCGTTCCGCGCGCGATTGCCGTATTGCCGGTGGTGCGCGGCGAGCGATTGCTGGCAGTGATCGAGCTGGCTACGTTCGAGAGTTTTGGTTCTAACGAGCAGGCGTTGCTTGAAGGACTGATGCCGATTCTGGCAATGAGCATGGAAATTCTCGAACGCAACGCCAAGACCAACGCCCTGCTCGAAGAAACCCGGCGCCAAGCTGCGAACATGGAAAAGCAGGCCGCTCAGCTCGAAGAGCAGACGGTCGAGATGGAGGCGCAGCAAAAAGAGATTCTGGCAACCGAGGCCTGGTATCGCGGCATCATTGAATCGGCACCGGATGGCATGCTGGTGGCGGATGATCGCGGCGTGATTATTCTCGCCAACCCGCAGGTCGAAGTCATGTTTGGTTATGCCGCCGGTGACATGATCGGCCTACCCATCGAAACACTGGTGCCGGCTGCTGCGCGTGGCAATCACGTCGCGCATCGCGATGGCTACATGCAGGATGGCGTGGCACGGCAGATGGCGATGAAGAACCGTCAGTTGCGCGGCACCCGCAAGGACGGCAGCGAATTCCCGGTGGAAGTGGGGCTGTCGCGCCTGCCAGCGCTAGGTGGCCGCGGTATGTGCGTGTGCGCGTCGATACGCGACGTAACCGAACGCAAGAAGGTGGAGGATGCGCTCAATACACTCAACGCCGATCTCAACACCAGTCGCGCGCGCTTCGAACTGGTCAATCAGGCCTCCAGAGAAGGCCTTTGGGACATGACCGTGATCGCAGGCGACCCGGTGAATATGGCCAATGAGTTTTGGTGGGCCGATAACTTCCGCACGATGCTTGGCTTTAGCGATGAACAAGACTTCCCCAACGTGCTGGGTAGTTGGGCCAGTCGGCTGCATGAGCATGACAAGGAGCGCACGCTAACTGCCTTCGCCGCCCACTTAAATGACCGCACCGGCCAGACACCTTACGACATTGAATACCAATTGCAACGCAAGGATGGAAGCTACGGCTGGTATCGCGCCTGCGGCGCCACGCTACGAGATGCGAACGGCGTGCCGTTACGGGTGGCGGGGTCTCTGACAGATATCACCGAGCGCAAGGCGGCCGTACGCGAAATTCTGCACGCCAAGGAAATCGCCGAAGAAGCCACCAAAACCAAGAGCGACTTTCTCGCCAACATGAGCCACGAAATCCGCACGCCGATGAACGCCATCATTGGCATGTCGCATCTGGCCTTGCAAACCCCGCTGGACAAGAAGCAGCGCAACTACATCGAGAAAGTCAATCGCGCTGGCGAGAATCTGCTGGGGATCATCAACGACATCCTTGATTTCTCCAAGATTGAAGCCGGCAAGATGAGCATGGAGGCCATCGATTTCCGCTTAGAGGATGTCATGGATCACCTCGCCAACCTCGTTGGCATGAAGACAGAAGACAAAGGCCTAGAACTCTTGTTCAACGCCGCTCCCGATGTCCCGACCGCTCTCGTGGGCGACCCGCTACGGCTTGGGCAGGTGCTCATCAATCT
>CAJBIL010000526.1 GCA_903953145.1 uncultured beta proteobacterium | reverse complement strand
CCGTATTCATTGACTCTCCAGAGAGTGCATGTGCTAGATCAAGCATCCATGCGCCCTACAGGGCAGGTGGCTTTTTTATTTCTACGCATTAAATAAAAATAAGCAAACCCTAATGTTGCTGCTACAATGGTAAGTGATCAAATACTTACCAAGGCGGGCTCGAATGCAACAAGCACCTCCAAAGCAGCGATTTTCAACCGATACACGGCAGACCGAGATTGTGACGGCGGTGCTTGCGCTGGCGGCGCAGCGTAGCCCGGCATCGATTACGACCGGCGATATTGCCGGCGCGCTTGGTTTGACGCAGGGGGCGGTGTTCAAGCACTTTCCCACCAAGGATGCGATCTGGCTGGCGGTGATGGTCTGGGTCGAGCATCATCTATTGAGCACGCTGGAAACGGCGGGGCGTGATGCGCCCGATGCGTGGGCAGGTTTGGGGGCGGTGTTCAGGGCGCATATTCTTTTTGTGATGCAGTATCCCGGCGTGCCGCGTCTGATTTTCAGCGAATTGCAGCAAGCCGACGATACGCCGGTCAAAATGCAGGTGCGCAGCTTGTTGATGCGCTATCGAACGTTGCTGATGTCTTTGTTAAATGCAGTAGAGGCGGCCGGCCGGCTGGGGGCTGGCGTTGATAAGGCGGCAGCGGCATCGCTGTTTATCGGGTCGGTGCAGGGGTTGGTCATGCAATCCATGCTGGCTGGCAGTTGTGATCAGATGGCCGTAGCGGCTGACGGGGCTTTTCCGCTTTATCTTCGTGCGATTGGTGTGCTTGGGGAGTCGGTATGAACCTATTTTTTCGTCAGGCGGCAAGTAAATCCGGCTTGATCTTGCTGGGGCTGGTGCTGCTGACCGGCTTCGTTTTCGTTGTCTTGCGCTCCGGGCCGCTGGCGCCGGTGCGTGTGACCGTGGCGGCCGTGAGTGAGGGGGCGCTGAGCCCGGCCTTGTTTGGTGTTGGCACCGTTGAGGCGCGCCGCGCTTATCTGATCGGGCCAACGACTGCCGGTCGGGTGCTTAAGGTGCTGGTGGATGTTGGCGAGGTGGTGAAAGCCGGGCAGTTGCTGGCCGAAATGGACCCGGTTGATCTCGATCAGCGGGTGGCGGCGCTCGATGCTTCGATTGCCCGCGCGAGCAGTGCCGTTGCTGCTGCCGAGGCGCAGCGCCAGGACGCGCTGGCGCGTCGCCAGTTGGCGGTGATGAATACCCGGCGTTACGTCGATCTTGGCGAGAAAAAGTTTGTCAGCGCCAGCGCGGTTGAATCGAAGCAGCAGGAGGAGGCGTCAGCGCAGGCGGTGATCAGTGCGGCAGCGGCCAATCTGGCCGGCGCCGGGCAGGACATGGCCCGGCTCAAGGCCGAGCGTGATGGCTTGCAGCAGCAACGCAATAACGTTCGCCTGCTGGCGCCAACCGATGGCGTGATTACCGCGCGTGACGCCGAGCCGGGCTCTACGGTGGTCGCCGGTCAATCGGTCATCAAGCTGATCGAGCCGGCCAGCCTGTGGGTCAGGGTACGCTTCGATCAGGGGCGTTCGGGTGGCCTGGCGGTGGGCTTGCCGGCTGACATCGTGCTCCGTGCCAACCCGTCGCAAACCCTGCGGGGCAAGGTTGCGCGGCTTGAGCTGGTGAGTGACAGCATTACCGAAGAGCGCGTGGCGCAGGTTGCTTTTGACACCATTCCCACCGACCTTTCTCTCGGTGAACTGGCCGAGGTGACGCTGACTTTGCCAGCAACGCCGCCCGGCTTGCTTGTGTCGAACGCCAGCATCCGGCAGCAGTCCGGCAAAAGCGGTGTCTGGGTGCTGGATGACGGGGCCTTGCGCTTCGTTGAAATTCAAACTGGCCGTGCCAGCCTTGATGGCAAGGTGCAGGTAAAAGGCGGCTTGAAAGCGGGCGAGCAGGTGGTCATCCATAGTGAAAAGGAGTTGGCCGCAGGAAGCCGGGTCAAAGTCGTTGAGTCATTGACCGGGGCACGTCCATGATCAATCTGGCGGGTCGCGACATCCTGCATTCGTGGGGGCGCTTTGTCTTTACAGGCGTCGGGCTTGGCCTGCTGATCGGCGTTACGCTGTCGATGGCGGGTATTTATCGCGGCATGGTTGATGATGCAAAGGCGCTACTCAGCAACAGTGGCGCCGATCTCTGGGTGGTGCAAAAAGATACGCTTGGCCCCTATGCCGAGTCTTCCAGTCTGCATGATGATCTGTATCGCAGTATTCTCGGCATGCCCGGCGTAGCGCGCGCGGCCAACGTGACTTACCTCACGATGCAGGTCAGGCAGGGGGAGTCTGCCGGTAATGCCGATGTCCGCGCGATGGTTGTCGGCTTCGAGCCGGGGCAGCCGGGCGAGCCGGGCTATCTGGTCGCCGGCCGGCAGATCACGCGTAACCACTATGAGGCGGTGGCCGACGTGAAGACGGGTTTCCAGCTTGGCGAGCGCATTCGCATTCGCCGCCACGATTACACGGTGGTCGGGCTAACCCGGCGCATGGTGTCTTCGGGGGGCGATCCGATGGTCTTTATTCCGCTCAAGGACGCGCAGGAAGCGCAATTCCTCAAGGATAACGATGCGATTCTCAACGAGCGTGCCCGCACGGCAACCAACCCGACGCTCAATCGCCCCGGCGTGCCGGGCTTGCTGGAAGCGATACAAAATTCGCAAACCAGCAACCGCAACGTGAATGCCGTGCTTGTTCAGGTACAGGCTGGCAGCGCGCCTGAAATGGTGGCCGATGAACTGCGCCGCTGGAAGCATCTGCAAGCCTATACCCGGGCGCAGATGGAGGAGATTCTGGTTGCCAAGCTGATCGCCACGTCGGCCAAACAGATCGCCATGTTCCTCGTTATTCTGACCATCGTCAGTGCGGCGATTGTCGCTTTCATCATCTACACGATGACGATGGGCAAGATCCGCGAGATTGCCGTGCTCAAGCTGATCGGCACGCGTAACCGCACGATTGCCGGGATGATTTTGCAGCAAGCGCT
>CAJBIL010000525.1 GCA_903953145.1 uncultured beta proteobacterium | reverse complement strand
CCATGGCCCCGGAGTAATCGGCCACTAGTGGCAGGCGGGTATCGATTTCCTTGGTTCGTGCGCTTTCAATCTGTTCAGATGTGATGCAGGCGGTGCCGTGGCGGAGCAGTGATGGCGGGAATGGTTGTTTGAACTGGAGAAAGCGTTTCTGATAGTATTGCAAATCTAAACTTGAAGTTTCGATTTGCAAGAAATGAGGTGTTTATGTATTCACGTCAAGCCCGTGCCACGCTGGAACGTCTGGCACGGGGGTTTCCAGTGCTAGCGTTGACCGGGCCGCGTCAATCCGGCAAGACGACGCTGGCCCGTGCCAGTTTCCCGGATAAACCGTATGTTTCTCTGGAAAACCCGGATGAGCGGGATTTTGCCGAGCATGACCCCAAGCGCTTTCTGGCGCGCTTTCCCGAGGGGGCGATTCTGGATGAGGTGCAACGCTGTCCGGCGTTGCTGTCCTGGTTACAGGGGGTGGTCGATGATCGCCCGATCATGGGGCAGTTTGTGCTGACCGGCTCGGCTCAGTTTGATCTAATTGCCGGCATGAACCAGTCGCTGGCTGGCCGGGTTGGGCGGGTCGAACTTTTACCTTTGTCGCTGGCAGAGATGCAGGGTGGCGCTTGCCAGCCGCCAACCCTTGATCGATTGTTGCTGAACGGCGGTTATCCGGCGATTTATCAGCGCGATTTGGCGGCGAATGACTGGTTTCCGAACTATGTAGCGACGTATCTGGAGCGTGATGTGCGGCAAATTATTGCGGTACGTAATTTGTCACAGTTTCAGCGTTTTGTGCGAATGTGTGCTGCACGTTCCGGGCAATTGCTCAATTTGGCCGCGTTGGGCGCGGATTGTGGCATCTCGGCAGTCACGGCGCGCGATTGGTTGTCCGTGCTGGAAGCCAGTTATCTGGTGACTCGCCTGCCGCCGTATTTCCAGAACTTTGGCAAGCGTTTGGTGAAGTCTCCCAAGTTGTATTTTCTGGATGTAGGGTTGATGGCCTGGTTGTTGGGAATTCGTGACGAGCAGTCGATAGCCACTCACGCAGCCCGCGGAGCCCTGTTTGAAACCTGGGTAGTTTCAGAAATTCTCAAACTGCGTTTCAACGCAGGCCAGCCGGCCGACCTGTATTTCTGGCGGGATAGCGCCGGCCATGAGATCGATCTGGTGTTCGAAACAGCCGCCGGTTTGCAAGCGGTCGAAATCAAGTCTGGGAGCACCTTTGCTGCGGACTGGACGGACGGCTTGAAGAAATGGCAGAAATTCACCGGCGATACACCAATCCTGAAGCCCATCCTGATTTACGGTGGGGTGGATAGCTATGAGCGGGAACATTGTTTGCTGACTGGCTGGCAAGATATGGCGTCACGCTACAGAAAACCATGACGGAGATTCCCCGAATCCCTGCATGGTGATTCGGCGCTCAAATGCGATGATTGGATGATGAAAATACTTGTCCTTGGATCAGCCGCCGGCGGCGGCTTCCCGCAGTGGAACTGCAATTGCAGAAACTGTCACGGCGTGCGCAGTGGTACGGTGCGCGCCCATGCCCGCACCCAGTCATCAATTGCTGTCAGCATCAACGGTAACGACTGGGTACTCTTCAACGCTTCGCCCGACATCCTTACCCAGATTCGCGCCAATCCCGATCTGCAGCCGGCACGGGGCCTGCGTGATACAGGGATTGCGGGCGTTATCCTGATTGACGCGCAGATCGACCACACGACAGGCCTTTTTATGCTGCGCGAAGGCAAACCACTGGACATCTGGTGTACCGATCAGGTTAACGAAGACCTGACGATTGGTAATCCGATCTTCAAGGTGCTTTCTCATTTCTGTACGGTACAGCGCCAGAAATTGCAGGTGATACCGCCGCAATCCTTCGAGGTGCCGCGTGTTCCCGGCCTGCGTTTTACGCCGGTACCGCTGGCCAGCAAGGCGCCGCCTTATTCACCGCACCGCCACGACCCACACCCCGGCGACAATATCGGTGTATTGATTGAAGATATTGCCAGCGGTCAAAAGGTCTTTTACGCGCCTGGCTTTGGCGCGATGGAGCCACATCTCGAACCCTACCTTGCAGACAGCGATTGTGTCCTGCTCGATGGCACCTTCTGGACTGATGACGAAATGATCCGTCTGGGCGTTTCGACGCAGACAGCACGCGCCATTGGCCATCTGCCGCAATCCGGCCCGGCGGGCATGATTGATCTGCTTGGGCATTATCCGAAGCCGCGCAAGATTTTGATTCACATCAATAACACCAACCCCATTCTTGACGAAGACTCGGCCGAGCGCGCTGAGTTGACGCGTGCCGGCATCGAGCTGGCTTACGACGGAATGCTGATCGACGGAGTAAAGAAATGAACATGAATGAACCGCAAAGCTGGAGCGATGAAGACTTTGAAGCGCAATTACGCGCGATGGGTGACCGCTACCATATTCACCACCCTTTTCAGGTCATGATGCACCGTGGCCAGCTAAGTCGTGAGCAGATTCAGGGCTGGGTGGCGAACCGTTATTACTACCAGATCAATATCCCGATCAAGGATGCCGCGATACTGGCCAACTGCCCGGAGCAAGAGGTGCGCCGCCATTGGGTGCAGCGCATTCTTGATCACGACGGTTACAACGGGGAAGAGGGCGGTATCGAGGCCTGGATTCGTCTTGGCGAGGCGGTTGGCTTGACGCGTGAGGCGATAGTTTCGCAGCGCCTTGTGTTGCCGGGCGTGCGTTTTGCAGTCGATGCCTATGTCAATTTTGCCCGTCAACGCCCGTGGCAGGAGGCTGCGGCTGCCTCATTGACCGAACTTTTTGCACCGACCATTCACAAATCGCGTCTCGACTTCTGGCCGCAGCATTATCCGTGGATCGAAGCCGAGGGCTACGCGTATTTCCGTCGCCGCCTGACTGAAGCGCCGCGTGATGTCGTCAATGGCTTGCGCATCACGCTTGGCTACTTCAAAACCCGTGAGCAGCAGGAGCGTGTGGTCGATATCCTGCAATTCAAGCTGGACATCCTCTGGTCGATGCTCGATAGCATGATGCTGGCCTACAGCGAAGTGGATGTCGTCGGCTGGGGTCGCTATTCCCGGATGGGCGAAAAACCGGGCGAAGCGACCAGCGCTTCATGAAAATCATGAGCCGATTTTGGCTAAACACCGCTAGCTCACAACCGGCTGTCAGATAATAATTAGTCAAGGATCAGTATCTCGCTGATCCACTATAAAGGAGACTTGTCATGAATTGGGAAACCCCGGCTTACTGCGAAATCCGCCTCGGCTTTGAAGTTACCGCCTACGTTTACGTACGCTAAGTAGTCAGAGCGGGAGCAGTCGGCGAACAGCCGCTGCTCCCGTTTTTTATGGCTGCCCTTGTTGTTATTCCTTCACGTTATTCCGAATAACCCAAGTTCCTAAAAATTCCCTGCACAACGGAGCATCGCGCCATGAATACCACCGTTTCACTTGACGAAGTCTGCCCTCGTCTGGCGCCGCATTTCGTTTTTCGCTGGGAAGCCAGTCAGGATGCCTACATCCTTCTCTACCCGGAAGGCCTGATCAAGCTCAATCCTTCTGCCGGTGAAATCCTCAAGCGCTGCAACGGTGAGCGCAGTGTTGCTGAAATCGTGGCCGATCTTCAAGCCGCTTTCCCCGGCACCGATGCCGAGATTGCGGAGGGCGCGCACGCCTTCGTCAAAGTGGCAACTACCAAAGGCTGGTTACGCGCCTGATTCGTCGCCGAACGAACATTCGCTGCTCAAAAATAAAAACCCGGTAATTTCCGCAAAGGCCGAAATTACCGGGTTTTTTGTTCGAGAACCTTTACGTTACGGTTCGAACTTGCTGCTTACCGTTTAGACAACGGCGCCATCTTCGCTGGCGCCTTCAACCTGTTTCTTTACTTTGACGAACTGGTCACGCGACACACCCAGCCACATCACCAACGGGCTGGCGACCAGCACCGAGGAGTAAATGCCGAAGCAGATGCCGATGGTCAGCGCCAGCGCGAAGTAATACAGCGTTTCGCCACCGAAGACGAGCATCGAGAGCACCATCAATTGCGTTGAGCCGTGCGTGATGATGGTGCGCGAAATGGTGCTGGTAATTGCGTGATCGAGCACCTGTGGCGTGGTTAGCCCGCGTGCCTTCCTGAAGGTTTCACGCACCCGGTCGAAGACGACAACAGACTCGTTAACCGAGTAACCCAGCACGGCCAGCACAGCCGCCAGAACGGAGAGCGAGAACTCCCACTGGAAGAACGCGAAGAAGCCGAGAATGATGATCACGTCGTGCAGGTTGGCGATGATCGCGGATACGGAAAAGCGCCATTCAAAGCGGAAGGCAAGGTAGATGACGATGCCGATCACGACCAGCAACAGCGCCAACGCACCGTTTTCAGCCAGTTCCTTGCCGACCTGCGGGCCAACAAATTCAACACGTCGCAAGGTTGCACCCGGTACTTCGGCGTTCAGTGCGGCCATGACGGATTCGCCGATTTTTGCACTGCTCTGATCCGGTTTGAGCGGCAGGCGGATCAGCACGTCCTGGCT
>CAJBIL010000524.1 GCA_903953145.1 uncultured beta proteobacterium | reverse complement strand
GTGCTGACGGACCGATCCCCCAAACCATGCACGCCTACGCGATGCAAGGCACGCCGACAAGCCTGCTGATCGACCGGGCCGGGCGTTTGCGCAAACAGCATTTTGGCGTCGAGCCGGACCAGCAGATGGTCGCGGACATTGATAGCCTCATCACGGAACCGGCGTAAGGGGAGCGGCTTCAGTTGGCGAAGGCCAGGTTAGAGCGCCCGCCGGCAGGCGCCTACGCCCACTCGCCGCCGCGTAGCCTGTTTCTCGGCAGCAAGACTTCGGACCGGCTACGTTCGGCGACCGTTCCCACTTTGTTGCTGCGCTGATGGATGAAGACACCCCTGAAAGTTGGTGCTGGCGAGACCGCGGCGCTGCTGGAAAGTCGGTTCGCCACCCTGCGCGGGGAGTTGATCTGCACAGCCGCCGCCGCAACCGTTGAACTCGACCACACCACGCGAGGCCGGTTGTCGCGCACGGATGCCATGCGGCAGCAGGCGATGGCGGCTGGTCTGGCCGAGCGTCTGAGCACGGAGATTCGCAAGACCGAGGCGGTGCATGATCGCGTCGCCGACGGCAGCTAAGGTGAGTGCTGTCGCTGCGGTACGGAAATTCCTCCGGCGCGCCTGGAAGCCGATCCGGCGCCGTTCTGCGCGGATTGCGTCAAGGGGTAAGTGAACGTCGGCTCCCACACGTATTGCCGCCGGTCATGGCGCCGAAGGCCATATAGCTCCTTTGGGTCGGGTGCCGTCGGTCACCTGCGAATACCGAACGACCGTAATCAGTCTTGCAAGTTTATTCAATCAGACTGCATAGCGTCTGAATGGCGCCCTTCATCGATTCCGAGCGCGTATTTCCAAATCCCATCAGCAAGCCTTGTCGTTTTGTTCCGGAAGCATCGACAAAGTATCCCGACAGCGGAGTGACTCCAATCTGCCGTTCCCGCGCCGCGACCGCGAGAGGCTGATCGTCACATTGTTCAGGCAGCTCGGTGACCAGATGCAGCCCGGTCGAGGCGGTCGGTACAGTCAGCAATCCGCCGCCTTCCGACTTGATCGCCGACAGCAACGCCGCCCGCCGTTCCGTGTAGAGCGCTTTGGATCGCCGAATGTGCGTACCTAGATGGCCATTGCCGATGAAGTCAGCCGCGGTGGCCTGGAGTGGCATCGGAACGCGGTAGTCCGCGCCATTGCGTACTGTGCGCAAAGCGTCGATCAAGCCATCGGGAGCAACCAGGAAGCCCAGCCTCAGACCAGGAGCGAGCAGTTTGCTGAGCGTGCCGATGTAAATCACGCGGCCGTTGCCGCCATCAAGCGCCTTGAGTGCCGGGGCCGGCGCACATTCGTAGCGAAATTCGCTGTCGTAATCGTCTTCAAGGATGAACGCATTGGCCTCATTGGCCCACTCCAGCAGCGCGAGACGACGCGCCAGACTCATGGTGACGCCCATCGGGTATTGATGCGAGGGCGACACCATTGCGAGCCGTGCGTCGGGAGCACGATTCCGTCCATCATCAACATCCAGACCTTCGGCATCGACACTGATACCTACCGCCGCAGCCCCGGCTAACACCAAGCAGCGGTAGGCGGCATCGTAGCCGGGGTTCTCGACCCAGACACGTTCACCAATATCGGTGAGCGCCAGCGCCGCGATAGAAACCGCCGCTTGCGCACCGGGCGTGATGACAATCTGGTGCGGATGGCAGACGACGCCACGCGCTGCGCCCAGATACTCCGCAAGTGCCTCGCGCAACGGCAGGAAGCCTTGAGGATCGCCGTAAGAGAGATCGGGGGTCGGACGGTGACGCCAGAAGCGGCCTTCGAGGCGACCCCAGAGCGCATAGGGGAACGCATCCAGGGCTGGCAAACCTGGCGTAAGCGGCCACGCAGGATTCGCCATCGACATTGAATCCGTCCCTGCCAGACGACGCGCCCGTAGCGAACCGGGCGCGGGCTGCCGTTGAGGCGAAACTGCGGTCAAAACAGGTTTCTTGTCAGCGATTCGGCTCGCCACGTAGGTACCTGCACCTTGTCGCGCCTCCAGAAATCCCTCCGCGATCAGTTGCTCATAAGCCCCGGAGACGGTGATCCTGGAAAGACCGAGTTCCTGCGCCAGTACGCGCGATGCCGGCAACCGAATGCCGGGTTGCAAGGTGCCATCGGCCACGCCCTTGCGAAAGAACCGTACCAGTTGCTCGCGCAATGACAGTGGGTCGTCAAGCGACCGCTGAAAGCGGTTCCAGATCGGATAAGCGGTTGCGCGAGTCTTCATGTTGAGATCCAAGCTGCCAACTGGCTGGCCACAAAGAAAGTGGCCTGTATTTTTTACATAAGTGGATATTTTACAGAGACCATTTTGCAGGCATTCTGAGCGCCATGCAACCAAGCCATTTCCAAGGACACTACGCGTGAATACTGCTTCCATCCGGCCTGCCGACCTGCTGCACCCGACGGTTGCGGCACTCATCTCCGTCATCGTGAACTACGGCGGAACTTTCATCCTTGTTTTTCAGGGGGCCAAAGCGGCCGGGCTCAGCCCCGAGCAGACGGCCTCGTGGATCTGGTCGGTTTCGGTCGGCGTCGGCCTGACGGGCGCGTGGTTGAGCTACCGCTACCGGGAACCCATCATCACCGCGTGGTCCACACCGGGGGCGGCATTCCTCATCGCCGTGCTGCCAACTACGCCTTACGCGGAAATGATCGGTGCCTACATGCTGTCAGCCATCGGCTTCATCGTGCTGGGAGCCTCAGGCTATTTCGAGCGGGTTGTGAAGATGATCCCGCCGGGCATCGCCGCGGGGCTGCTGGCCGGCATTCTGCTGCGCTTCGGTATTGGTGCCTTTGGTGGCGCCGGCATGGACCCATTGCTGGTCGGGGCGCTGATTCTCACCTATGCGTTGCTGCGCCGTTTTACTGCACGCTACGCGATCGTCGGCGTCCTCATCACCGGCGTGGTACTCCTGCTCGGGCTCGGCCAGGTCAGTTTTGATGGCGTGGCGCTCAAATTTGCCCTGCCGGTGCTGACGGCCCCCGCGTTCTCGCTGAATGCGTTGCTGAGTGTCGCGCTTCCCCTGTTCGTGATTACGCTTACCGGCCAGTACATGCCCGGTATGCTGGTTCTGCGCAACGACGGCTTCAAGACCAGTGCCAGCCCGATTCTCACGGTGACCGGCCTGGGTTCGCTGTTGATGGCACCGTTCGGCTCCCATGCCTTCAACGTCGCCGCAATCACGGCGGCCATCTGCACCGGCAAGGAATCGCACGAAGAGCCAGCCAAGCGCTATATCGCCGGCCTCGCCTGCGGCGTGTTCTACATCCTCGTTGGCGTATTCGGCACCACGCTGGCGACCTTGTTCGTGGTCTTGCCGCCAACCTTCATCACCACACTGGCCGGCCTTGCCCTGCTCGGCGCGATTGGCGGCAGCCTTGCCACCGCGCTGGTCGATCTGCGCGGCCGGGAAACGGCGCTGATTACCTTCCTGGCGACAGCGGCCAATGTCACCCTGTTCGGCTTGGGCGGGGCGTTCTGGGGGCTGGTGGCCGGCCTCGCTGCGCACGGTTTGATCCATGGCGACTTCCGCGTAACGCGCTGGCTTCCGCGCTTGAGTCAGTCCGGCGCCGGGGATGGGCGATAGGCCAGAACATACGATCGCATCAAACCGATATTTTTCACTCACGCAGGAGAAAGCATCTTGACCCAACAGTCAGATCCCCGGCAATTTACAACTCCAGTTGCGGTGCATACATTCCCTGCCCATGCTTCAGGGCCGTTTGCCGAAGCCGATCCGGATGTGGCGTGCCACGTCTTGCGCGAGCACGAGCGGCAGCGCCACTCGATCGAGTTGATTGCTTCGGAAAACTTCGTGAGTCGCGCCGTACTGGAGATACAAGGGTCGGTACTGACCAACAAATATGCGGAAGGCTATCCGGGCCGACGTTATTACGGCGGCTGCACGCATGTTGATGCGATTGAAACACTCGCCATCGAGCGCGCCAAGGCGCTGTTCGGCTGTGCCTATGCCAACGTTCAGCCTCATTCGGGCAGCCAGGCCAATCAGGCGGTCTATCTCGCGCTGCTGCAACCAGGCGACACCATCCTTGGCCTGGGATTGGCCGCCGGCGGCCATTTGACGCATGGCGCGCCAATGAACATCTCAGGCAAATGGTTTCGCGCCATCGCCTACGGCGTAGGGCCGGACGATCATCGCGTCGACATGAAAGAGGTGGAACGACTCGCGCTCGAACATCGTCCAAAACTCATCATCGCTGGCGGCTCGGCGTACTCGCGGATTCTCGATTTCCCGGCATTCCGGCGTATTGCCGACCAGATCGGCGCGCTACTGATGGTCGACATGGCGCACTTCGCAGGACTGGTCGCCGGCGGCGCTCACCCTTCACCCTTTCCCCATGCCCATGTGGTGACCTCAACCACGCACAAGACGCTGCGTGGCCCACGCGGCGGTCTCATCCTCAGCAACGATCCTGAGCTTGGCAAGGCAATCAATTCGGCCATTTTCCCCGGGCTGCAAGGTGGCCCGCTCATGCATGTGATCGGCGCCAAGGCAGTGGCTTTGGGGGAGGCGCTGCGGCCCTCCTTTCGAACCTACGCCGCTCAGGTTGTCGAGAATGCTCAGGCACTCGCCGAAACGCTTGCTGCAGGTGGCCTGCCGATCGTGTCAGGCGGCACGGATACCCACTTGGCGGTAGCCGACCTCCGCCCGCTCAAGCTCACAGGCAACGTTGCAGAGAAAGCGCTTGAACGTGTCGGCATCACGCTCAACAAGAACACCATCCCCAACGATCCTGAGAAGCCGATGATCACTTCAGGCATCCGTGTCGGTAGCCCATCCGGGACGAGTCGCGGATTTGGTGCTGCCGAATTCCGTGCCATCGGAACGATGATCATGCACATGCTCGAAATGGTTTCAGAGAATCCTGAACACCCCAACGAGGCGGTCATGCGAACTGTGACAAGCCAAGTGGAAGGTCTCTGCCAGCGGTTTCCATTGCCTTACTGAGACTTGTGGGTTGATTTTCGCAAGGTCGGCAGCATGGTAAGAGAAACCTTTGCCATGACCTGCCGTCTGCTTCCCACTGCAGACGCTTATGCACAGAAGTTGGCACACTACCCGTTCAGAATGATTTCCTTACCTATGGCCGGGCCGGCCATCATAGGGATCGATTGACTGGTTGCTGATCAGTTACCAGTCGTTCGTATCGTGATGTTTCTCGGTCGAGCTACGTCTCTTCGTGGCCGGGTGCTGAAGTAGAACCTGACACCGCCAATGGCCGCTCCCGCTGCATTGGAGCCAATCAGGCGAGAAAATTGGGTGCCGCCGATCCAATGGCTGCTTCCGAGAAAGCACGGCAAACGAACCTGAGAATTGGAGGATTGACCCGACTGGCGGCTCCTGGCCGGGTGCGGAAGTAGCTCCAGCCAGGATCACCGTCCGCTCCCGCTGCATAGCTGTTGCCCGACACTGTTGGCACCGGCGGCGACAGCCACACGCGCTTCCCCATCGGCATTTCCTTCCCTGCCGGCTCGGGCCTCGTGGCCTTTGCGGCGGCGACCGGCGTCATGCCGCTCGACATGCCGGAATCGGTACTGGTGCGATTCAAGGGCAAGCTACAGCCGGGCATCACGCTGCGCGACCTGGTCAACGCCATTCCGCTCTACGCCATCAAGGCCGGCCACCTCACCGTCGCCAAGCAGGGCAAGAAGAACCTTTTCTCCGGTCGCATCCTAGAAATCGAAGGCCTGCCCGACTTGAAAGTAGAACAGGCCTTCGAACTCACCGACGCCTCGGCCGAGCGCTCCGCCGCCGGCTGTTCGGTGCGCCTCAACAAGGAACCCATCGTCGAATACCTGCGCTCCAACATCACGCTGATGAAGTGGATGATCGCCGAGGGCTACGAAGACAAGCGCACCCTCGCCCGCCGCATCCAGGCCATGGAAGCGTGGATCGCCACCGGCACCCTGCTCCAGCCGGATGCCGACGCCGAATACGCCGCCGTGATCGAGATCGACCTCGCCGACATCAAGGAACCGATCCTCGCCTGCCCTAACGATCCCAACGCCACGCTCCCGGTCCTCACGATCGCACCCTGAGTCGTGATGTGCAGTCGACGGTTATTCCGTCCGGCGAACCTGCAGTCTTACCTGCGGGCACGAAGGTGACGATTACCCACCGCCTCGGTGGTAACTTCACGGTGGTATGCGACACCGGTATGTTCCGCATCAACGGCGTCGATGCCGATTGTCTGGGCGAACAAGCCCCGACCGAAGC
>CAJBIL010000523.1 GCA_903953145.1 uncultured beta proteobacterium | reverse complement strand
GTCCGGCTCGGACTTGTAAAGGAGCGACAGGATCATCGCGTTGATGCCCACCGACTTACCCGAGCCTGTTGTACCCGCAACCAGCAAATGCGGCATTTTGCCCAGATCAACCACGACCGGCTGACCGCCGATATCCTTGCCGAGCGTCATCGCCAGCGGCGAACTCATATCGTGATACGCCTTGCTCGAAATAATCTCGGAGAGTCGCACCATCTGCCGCTTGGCATTAGGCAATTCGAGCGCCATGCAAGACTTGCCCGGCACCGTTTCAACAACGCGAATCGAGACCATCGACAGCGCACGCGCCAGATCCTTGGCGAGATTGACGATCTGCGCGCCTTTGACACCCACCGCCGGCTCGATTTCATAACGCGTAATCACCGGGCCGGGATACGCCGCCAGTACCAGCACCTGCACGCCAAAATCAGCCAGCTTGCGCTCGATCAGGCGCGAGGTGTATTCAAGGGTTTCCGGGCTGACACGATCCGTCTGCGGCGGTGCCGGCTCGAGCAGATGCAGCGGTGGCAGCAAGCCTCCCTCCACAGCTTCCGGGAAAAGGGGCGTCTGCCGCTCGCGCTCGATACGCTTCTCAACCTTTGGCGGTACCGGGGCGACCGGCGCCGGTGCCTCAATGAAGATCGGCTCATGCGTCTCGACACGCTTCTTCTCGACTTCAACCACCGCCTCACGCTCACGCGCCACCTCGCGGCCAATCCGCCGATCCTGCCAGCGCTCAAGTAAATGACGCAGACCGCCATAAACCGTCTCAAGCAAGCCGCCGAAACGTTCTGCAGCCGAGATCCACGACATGCCGGAAAAAATACTCCAGCCCAAGGCCAGGGAAGCCAAAAGCGTTAGCGTAGCGCCGGTATAGCCCAAGTAATGAACAGCCGCCTTGCTGATTTCAATCCCCAGCATACCCCCCGCACCATGCTCAAGCGGCAACTGCGTTTTCAATGAGTAAAACCGCAAAGCTTCAAGCCCGCTGCTGGCAATAATCAACAGGAAAAAACCTGCCAGCGCAATGTATAACGGGCGTCTGTCACTGGTACGCAAACCGTCGAGCCGGCGATAACCCCACCAGACAATGGCGATCAGCAAAATAATCCACCACCAAGCCGAAAGCCCGAAGACGTAGAGCATCAAATCAGCCATCCAGGCGCCAGCGCGCCCGGCGGGGTTGTGCAGCGTCGTGCTGTAAACGGCGTGTGACCAGCCGGGGTCGTCCCTGTGATAGCCGGAAAGAGCCAGACCAAGAAAAGCAGCCAATGCTACAAGCGCCAGCCAGCGGGACTCCTGAAGCACCACCGCGATTTTCTCGGGGAGCGGGCTGGCAGCATCAGCAGGGGTAACGGTAGATTTTTGAAACAGAGCCATCAGAAAAACCGGGACAAAAGATAATTATAGCCGGCCACCCAAAACAGCCATCGGAATCACGTTGATTTTTGTGGGGTAGCCTTCAGCAAAGCGGACAGATCAATCCAGATTCAGAATGATTCGCCCCGCCTCAATCTGGATATAGCCACTCGCCTCAAGATCTTTCATCACCCGACTGACCATCTCGCGGGATGCGCCAACCATCTTCGAAATATCCAGCTTGGTCAGCTTTCGCACGATGGTGCGCTGGCCATTCTCCTTGCTCGAAAACTCAAGCAACAACTTGGCAACCCGACCATAAACATCCATTAGCGCCAGACTCTCGATCTTTCGATCCGCCTCACGCAAACGATGCACAAGGCTTTTCATGATGTTGAGGCACAGATCAAAGTTATCGGCGAGGCACTGTTTGAATTCAGCTTTAGCCATTACCAGCAACTCACAAGCTTCGCTGGCTACCACATTGGCCGATCGCGGGCTGCCGTCAATCATCCCCATTTCACCAAAAAACTCACCGGGCCCTAGCCACGACAAAATAACTTCACGCCCGTCGGCGTCACTATTAAGCACTTTGGCATTCCCCTCGATGATCACGTAAATCGAATCCATGTGGTCACCGGCTCGAACAATCGTCGTATGGCGCGCTACCTTGCGGCACACGGCCATGCGCACAATCGTCTCAAGTTGCGCATCAGGTACCCCGGTAAACATCGGGAGAGTACGCAACAAGGCCAGGCTCGGCACCATCCTCCCCATATCCTGCTCAGTGCTCATCACACACACTCTCTATTTTTTTGTTAATGAAGTTATTTTTTTCAATGAGTTGCGCAGTAATTATAGGACAAATACAGTACTCAATCTCGGAACTCTCAGTCGAATTCGTGGCCTTACAGAGTTATAATTTTCTTTTCCACCGACCACAGAGCAAACGAAAATGACCCAAGCGCCCCGCCACTGCCGCCTGCTGATCCTCGGTTCCGGCCCTGCTGGCTACACCGCCGCTGTTTATGCAGCCCGCGCCAACCTCAAGCCCGTATTGATCACCGGCATGGCACAGGGCGGACAGTTGATGACCACCACCGACGTGGACAACTGGCCGGCTGATGCACAAGGCGTGCAAGGACCGGAACTGATGCAGCGCTTTGAAGAACACGCACGCCGTTTTGAAACGGAGATGATTTTTGACCACATCCATACGGCAACGCTGACCGAAAAACCCTTCAAGCTGATTGGCGATAGTGGCACCTATACCTGCGACGCACTCATCATCGCTACCGGCGCCTCGGCGCAGTATCTCGGCCTGCCTTCCGAAGAAGAATTCGCCGGCCGGGGTGTTTCAGCCTGCGCTACCTGCGACGGATTTTTCTATCGAAATCAGCCGGTTGCGGTAATCGGTGGCGGCAATACAGCGGTCGAAGAGGCACTCTATCTGGCCAACATTGCCAGCCACGTGACCGTTGTGCATCGCCGTGAAAAATTCCGCAGCGAAAAAATCCTGCAAGACAAACTTTTTGAAAAAGAAAAAGCCGGCAAGGTGACGATCAAGTGGAATTCGACTCTCGAAGAAGTGTTGGGCGATAAAACCGGCGTCACCGGCATGCGCGTTAAAAATACGTCCACCGGCAGCAGCGAGGATATTTCATTAACGGGGGTTTTCATTGCTATCGGCCACAAACCAAACACCGACCTCTTTACCGGCCAACTAGAGATGGACGGCGGCTACCTCGTGACCCAGTGCGGGCGCCAGGGCAACGCCACAGCCACGTCGATCCCCGGCGTCTTCGCAGCCGGCGACGTGCAGGATCATATCTATCGCCAGGCTTGTACCTCCGCCGGCACGGGCTGCATGGCTGCGCTCGATGCTGAACGCTATCTGGATAGCCAGAGCACTGACAGCTAAGACCTATTACAGATCAAGGGATGCGGCTACCACAAGTCACACCTTGATCTTTAAGCTGCGAATGCGCCGTGAGACTCGCCGTGAAAAACATCAACCCCGAGCCCGCACCCGGCCCTGAATCTGATCTCGACGACGTTGCGGCTTTTCGTTCGGCGGTGGATGGCGCCATGCCACTGCGCAAACCTGATCGAATCAGCTTTGCGCCGTTGAAGCCCAGCCCACGACCGCGTCAGCGCGAACTCGACGAAGCCGCCGTAATCATCGAATCATTGCATGCACCTTTTGAAACCGATGACTGGCTGGATATCGGTGATGCCGACTCTTTTTTGCGCCCCGGGTTGCCGCGTAACGTTTTGCGCGATCTGCGACGCGGCCGCTGGTCGATCCAGAGTCACATTGATCTACACGGGATGAACCGGCACGAAGCGCATGAAGCAGTTGCTCTGTTTCTGGCTTTGGCGCAACGCAGTGAAAAAAGATGCCTGCGGATTGTGCACGGACGAGGACATGGATCACCTGACCGCCAGGGCGTACTTCGTCAGCTGGTAAAAGGCTGGTTGAGCCGGCGAAAAGACGTGCTGGCGTTTTGCCACGCCCCGCCACGCGACGGGGGTGATGGCGTGCTGTGGGTGCTTACCAGAGCAAGCATTACCCGGCCCTGATAGCGCTCTGCCGTTAGCGGCGTTAGGTTAAATCGCTGCTTCGTTGGTTTCACCGGTGCGAATGCGCACCACTTGCTCAACCGATGTAACAAAAATCTTGCCATCGCCAATCTTGCCTGTGCGCGCTGCCTTGATGATGGCCTCAATCGCACGATCCACAACATCATTGCTGACCACGACTTCAATTTTCACTTTGGGCAGAAAATCAACGACATATTCGGCGCCACGATAAAGTTCGGTATGCCCTTTCTGGCGACCAAAACCTTTCACTTCGGTGACCGTCAGGCCAGTCACACCAACCTCTGACAAAGCCTCGCGCACCTCGTCTAATTTGAACGGTTTAATGACGGCTTCAATTTTTTTCATCACATTTACTCCAGAATTTTGTCGGAAATCGTAACAGAAATCGGCTGGCAACGAAGGATTCGTGCCATTGACACTTTGTTTTTCAGGACATGAGCTGCGGTACGATCAGTAAATATCGCGATATCGATTGGTAACCGGATAGCGCCAATCCTTGCCAAACCCGCGCTGCGTCACCCGGATACCAACCGGCGACTGACGCCGCTTATGTTCACTTATTTTTAGCAGATGCACGACGCGTTGCACATCCGCCTCGCTGTAACCACTGGCGATAATCTCGCGCGGGCTGCGATCATGCTCCATATAAGCTTCGATAATCGCATCAAGAACTTCGTAAGGCGGCAGGCTGTCCTGATCGGTCTGATCCGGCTTTAGCTCGGCAGAAGGTGCGCGCGTAATGATACGTTCGGGGATCACCCGCGAAACCGTGTTTCGCCAGTTCGACAAGCGATAAACCAGCGTTTTGGCGATGTCCTTGATCACCGCAAAACCGCCCGCCATATCGCCG
>CAJBIL010000522.1 GCA_903953145.1 uncultured beta proteobacterium | reverse complement strand
TCGACGAGCGGTTGATGATCTGGCTGGCGCGACGCGCGGCCTTGATGATGACGTTGAGTGCTGGATGCATGGGCTTTTAAAGAACTTGACGGGCGGTAAGGGTGCCGGATTGGTACCTGATCCGCCCGAATCATTGGTGAAATAACTAACAGAGTCACTTACAGAGTCGCACATTTTATATGAACCCGGCCTTGGCGTCTCTTTCTCCTCAGTTGTCACTCGACAAAATCCGCATCGTTCTGTCGCATACCAGCCATCCGGGCAATATCGGCGCGGCAGCGCGGGCGATGAAAACAATGGGTTTGTCACGGCTGATGCTGGTCAATCCAAAGCGTTACCCGGATAACGAAGCTATCGCGCGTGCGGCAGGCGCCGAGGATATTCTGGTCAATGCGACCGTTTGTGACAATCTTGATCAAGCGTTGGCCGGTACGGTTTTGGCCGTCGCTATTTCAGCCCGTCACCGCAATCTAGGCCCGGCACCCATGCAGGCGCGTACGGCCGCGCCGGAGATTCTGGCGCAGGCAGTGTCGGGCGAGGTGGCGCTGCTTTTCGGTAATGAAACAGCCGGCCTGTCGAATGACGAAGTGCAGCGCTGCCAGCGCACCGTGTTTATCCCGGCCAACCCCGATTACACCTCGCTCAATCTGGGTTCTGCGGTGCAACTGCTCAGTTACGAATTGCGGCTGGCAGCTTTTGACGGACGCCCGCCGGTAGTGACCAAGGCTGTTCCCTTTGCCTCGCCGCCGGCCACCAACGACGACATCGAGCGCTTCTACACGCATCTTGAGCGCATCATGGTGGTCACCGATTTTCTCGATCCGCAGCAACCCAAACGACTGTTACCCAAACTTCGCCGCCTGTTCAGCCGCACCGAACTTGAGCGCGACGAAATCAACATCCTGCGCGGCATCCTTGATGCCGTTGAGCGGAAGTTGCCAAGCACCCTACAAGCTGCGATTAAAGGTTGATCAAAATAGTCGGGTATTTTAGAATCATGCCTCAAATTTATGGAGCCAGTTTTCATGTTCAGCCGCCTGCGCGAAGACATCAAGTCAGTTTTTGAGCGCGATCCTGCCGCGCGTACTTCGTGGGAAGTGTTGACCTGCTACCCCGGCGTGCACGCCATGATCATGTATCGGTTGGCAAACTGGTTCTGGGGGCATCAGCTGCGCTGGCTGGGGCGTTTTGTCTCGCATCTCGGGCGCTTTTTGTCCGGTATCGAGATTCATCCCGGGGCAACGATTGGCCGGCGTTTTTTCATTGATCACGGGATGGGTGTGGTGATCGGTGAAACAGCGGTGATTGGCGATGATGTCACGCTTTATCACGGGGTGACGCTGGGCGGTACCTCCTGGAACAAGGGTCGGCGTCATCCGACGCTGGAAAATGGCGTAGTGATTGGCGCCGGGGCACAGGTGCTCGGGCCGATTACGATTGGTAGCCGCGCCAAGGTTGGCTCCAATGCTGTGGTGGTCAAGGATGTTCCGGCTGGCACCACAGCGGTCGGCAATCCGGCGCGCATTATCGATACCGAGCAGGCACAAAAACGCGAGGAGAAAGCCGGGCAGATGGGGTTTTCAGCCTATGCGCTGGCCGGCAATCAGGATGATCCGCTGGCCAAGGCGATCCACGGTTTGCTGGATCATGCGGTTGAGACGGATCGGCGCATGGAGTTGTTGCTCAAGCGCCTTGAAGGCGAGGGCGTTTGCGTCGAGGACGAACTCGCGACCGCCGATAAATTCGATCCAAAATACTTGAGTAAAATCGTTGACTAAATAGTTGACTGTTTTGTAGTAGTACCTTTATAGTTGACTGATCTAATCAAGTATTCCTCAGGGAAAATATCATGCGACTAACCACCAAAGGCCGTTTTGCAGTCACTGCAATGATTGATCTGGCACAACGCAGTGCCGAAGGGCCGGTGACACTGGCCGGTATTAGTGAGCGGCAAAAAATTTCCCTGTCGTACCTTGAGCAGTTGTTCGGTAAATTGCGTCGCTACAACCTCGTCGAGAGCGTGCGCGGCCCGGGGGGCGGTTACTGTCTGGCCCGTCCGATAGAGAAAATGACGGTGGCCGACATCATCCGTGCCGTCGATGAGTCGCTTGACGCAACGCAATGCGGTGGCAAGGAAAACTGCAAGGACGAAGAGCGCTGCATGACGCACGACCTTTGGGCGACGCTGAATTTCAAGATGTACGAATATCTCAACTCGGTAACGCTGGCCGATCTGGTTAACCGGCAGGTTAAAAAAATGGCTGATGATGTTGCGGTGATTTCTGATCAGCGGCGTATCGGCCCGCGTCCGCGCGCCAAGATGATGGCGGTGCTTGGCTGATTCCTGCGTTATGTTCGCGCCTGTTTATTTCGACCACAACGCAAGCACACCGCTCGATCCGGCGGTGCTTGAGGCCATGCTTCCCTACTTGTCAGCCCAGTTTGGCAATGCCTCCAGCCGGCACGAATACGGGCGTGCAGCGCGGCGGGCGATTGATGAAGCGCGGGGCAGGGTGGCGATGGCCGT
>CAJBIL010000521.1 GCA_903953145.1 uncultured beta proteobacterium | reverse complement strand
GACATCCTGACCCAGTTTCTACTCGAAGCCATCATGATCTCGGTCGCTGGTTGCCTGATCGGTCTGGTCCTTGGTATCGGTGGCGCTCTGCTGATCAACAGGATCACCGACATGGTCATCGTCATCTCGGGAGGTTCTGTACTCGTTGCCTTTGGCGTCGCAGCCGGGGTGGGCGTCTTTTTCGGTTTCTACCCGGCACGCAAGGCATCAGCGCTTGATCCGATTGAAGCATTACGCTATCAGTAACTAATTGGCGTGGTTGACATCACCAGTGGCCAAATATAGTCTCGAAAATGCTGTCAAAGCAGTTGTTGTCCTGATGATGGCAATTTAATGAAGCGTTTCTACAGCACATGAAAATCGCGTCCCCCTCGTTTAACTGTGAAGTTCCTGCCGCCGATACTCAATGCCCGATCATCAACCGGAGAGCAATATGTCGAACACCGATACCTGCTGCAGCCTCGTACCTTACTTTGAAGTCGCCGAGGGCAAGCTTGAAGCCTTCAAAGCACTCGGACCTAAGTTTATCGAGCGTACCCGTAACGAGCCAGGTTGTTTGTATTACGCATTCTCGTCCAGCGGGCAGGCAGTGCACTGCCGCGAGGGGTACAGCGATGCGGCTTCGGTATTGGCACACCTTGATAATGTCGGCGCACTACTTCAGGAAGCTCTGCAAATAGCCACCATTAGCCGCCTAGAAGTACATGGCCCGGCAGCAGAACTCGATAAACTGCGTGGCCCGCTTGCCGGGCTGAATCCGCAGTGGTTCACGCTGATTGAAGGCGGCATTCGACGCTAATTGGCACCCGTCACTCATCAAAAATATGGCGCCAGCGTAGCAATGCACTGGCGCCAAACTATTTATATGCAAAAAATCCTTCGGCTTATCGTGATTTCATCGCATTCAAGAGCCGGGACATACTGTCAACATCCTCCAGCGTACGCTGAAGTATTTTTAGACTTTCAGGACTGATTTGCGAGGTTTTGTCTTCTTCCAGCAAACATAAATCAGCTCTGAGTGACTGCAAAGAGGCAAGCAGATCGCTCGAAGAAGCATCGGCCAACTTCTCAAGCTTGCGATTTGCCTTCTCTAGCATCTCCCGCAACTGCTGGCTTGTCTCAAGTGCCTCCTGCAAATTCGTCGTTTTACGAACCACCATTTCATGCAGAACTTCTTTTTGGTTCCGCAGAATATTCTCAGCCCGTCGCCGAAGTGTTTCATCACGCGCAGTGCCGGCATAGCCAATAAAAGCACCCTGCTCGTCGAAAACAGGCGCACCTGAAACACTGATCCAGCGCTCTTCTCCAGCGGTTGTTTGCAGTGCAAACTCAAAATTCCGGAAAGCCTGCTTGCTCTCCAGTAATTGACTATGCTCAGCCCGCTCTTCCTGCGAAATGGAACTCCCGATATCCAGCAGGCAACGACCAACAATAGCGACACCATTGAGGCCGGATCGCTCGGCGCCGCTCGAAACAGAGGTAAACCGATGCGCGCAGTCCTGCTCCCAATACCAGTCGGAAGACATCTCTGTAAGGCAACGAAAGCGCTCCTCCCCGCGTTCGAGTTGACGCATGCTATTCGTCAATGCAGCTAACGGCACGCGGCGCATCGGTATAAAAACCAGCAACCCCAGCAGCCCGGAAACAATAAGGATGGCAAACGCCATCTTCAGAATATGCGCCATTGAGGCTGCTGTCCGCACGATGCCGGCCGGCTGCCCGAACTCGTGGAATGGCGACTCACTGGCGAGTACCGGCCATTCCAGAGCAATTGCCGGATTGATTTCGCCAATGACTCGCCCGGCGTTATCGATAACTATCGTGTGCTGAAGTGGTACGGTCAGGCTAATCAGGCTTTCCAGCAGGCGCTCCCTTGAGTCCTGCCAGACATCGGGGTTACGCGTCACAAAACGGGTGACTGCAGTCGCCTGAAAAATACTGTGATGCTCAAGACCTTCGACGATCTCCTGCCTGGCGTAGACCAGAAACCCGATGGGCGGCAGCAAGGTGACCAGAATCGTGATGACGGCCGCAAGCCGGGTCAGGAAGCGGCCAACCTGATCAACGGGATTGGTGTGATTTTGTGCCATCAAAACACCGACTGATAATCAGCTTGCCGCAGAACGTCCATTGCTTCCGGCGAGTGCAGAAACTCGATGAAACGTTTTGTCGCAGCGCTCGGCTGTTGCGTCTTTCGGCCAACCACCACAAAAATAGATTTGCTCAAGGGATAACGCCCCTCACTCAATGCAGCAACAGAAGGCATCACCCCGTCGAGAGGATAAATTGTCAGCTTGCTGTTCATCAGCTTCAACAAACCCAGTGAGGAAGTACCCACGCTGCCGGGGGTCTTGGAGAGCAGATCAACTGCATCAAGGTCATTTTCCGCATAGGCCATACCCGGGCGCGCCAAAGCATCGCGTAAAGCCACATCGACGGCTGGAGAGAGCCCGCGCAACTGAAGCGTGTCACTTTCATAGGGGGAACGCATGATCAGCCGAATCGCGGCACCATCGTCCCATCGCAGCAAACGACCGGCGTAAAGCTCAGCAAGATCAACCCGTGTGAAGCCCGCTTTACGGGTGCCGCGCCCGGCAATCAGCAACGGTGTTCTGACGTATTCAAAAACAGCACCGATGCCTGATGCTTCCTCTGCACTCAGCTTGCGCCCGGCCAGAGCAACGTCAAGCTTACCTGACAGCAGCATCCGCAAACCGCCGCCGCTACTTGGTGGCGGCAGCATCACACGCACTTCGTCCGCCGGATATTGTGCGTGATAAGCAGCCCCCAGTTTTTGCATCAATGGCGAGGCGGAACCGGTCCCCCCGACATGAATATCCTCCGCCTGTACCTGCGGCGCCAGTAAAAGCAAACCACAGATCAGAATTTCTTTTAATTTTTGCAGTCTCAATTCGTTACTTCCGATCTCAAAAAATCAAAACGGATAAATCATTTAGCCATATTGCCATATCTGGGCAATACGTTCACCTCGGCATCTGCATTGCCCCATCCTCGAAAGTACCCGCCTCTGCATCCTGATGACAGGCACCGCAGTTAGCCCGACTTTTTACCGAGGGCAAACGCCAGTCAGCTTCCGGAATTTCACGGTGTTTCTTGATCCAGTAGGGCGTTTCGGTAATTCGCAGTGGGGTTGCCTCAGGCTTTAGTGAGCGATTTATCTTGAAAGCGGCTTCCCGGTTGCTGCGCTCGGCGGCATTCGTGACCAGAAAGGTTAAAAGCGCTTGATTTGTCGGCGCATCGAGACCAAGGTCAGCGCCAAAATGGTGCTCCTGCCCGGCCATCAGCTTTCTCCAGGAGCGCTCGGGCAACAGATTGGGGTGGAATGCAATATGGCAGCTACCGCACTCCTCGCGCCAGCGTGCGTTATCCGCTAGCTTCTCGCCCACGAAAGCGACATTTGGCTTACTGATTGCGCCTTCCTGCAACCCAAGTGCTTTTTCAATAGGCTGGTGCAGCGCATAGAAAAACCACCAGATACCAAACGCCACGACAGCCAAGGCCAGAATTAGACTGACCAGACGATAGGGACGGGAAATCGGCTCGTCAACTGATGCCGCCTTGAGCCCCGTAATCATTGAGCGTGCCAGATTCTCCTTGTGCAGATAGCTCTCGACGGCAACACCCGCGATATGGCCGACAACAACAAGCAGCATCAAACCGGCAACTGCCTCATGCCCCTCCTTGAACATCCTGCCTAGCGAAACGCTTAAGCGGATTCCGAATGAAGCCTGCTGCTCTTCGCCACTCAGCGTAAAAATCCCCGTTACCGTAACGGCAAGACCGAGGATGAGCAAAAGGAAGATTGCCTGGCTACCTGCCGGATTGTGGCCAATATAGCGCTTCGCTTTGCCTGCAACCATCTGTCGCACATAAGCCAGCCCCGAAAGCGGGCTATGCAAAAAAGATGAAAAACGCGCGTAATACCCGCCGGCAAAACCCCAGATCAGGCGAAAGCCGATCAAGCCAAGCAGCAAATAACCGCAGAACGCATGCGCCGAAAGCCACTGGTCAGACTCGCTACTCAGCCAGGCACCGAGAAAACTCGCCGCCATCAACCAATGAAATAAACGGGTCGGGATATCCCAGACAAGAACAGGTTTCATGATGTGATCGATAAGCCGGCGTTATTTTGGAATCTTGATACGGTGCTCATTGAAATCAGCCTGTGCTGCTTCAAGATGGCAGGCTTGGCAGTTGGCCGGGCTTTTGATCGAGGCACGTTTCCAGACATCCGGCGCAATTTCATGGGTGCCATGTTTAGCCTTGAACCAAGCGCTCTCGGTAATACGCAGCGGCGCACTTTTCGCGCGCCAGCGATTCGATTCATTTTTCACCAGAAACTCAGTAATCGCCCGATTCTCATTGGTCGCTAACGCAGCATCAGTGCCGAAGTGCTGGTCAAGGCCAGACATCAGCTTGCGCCATGAATCGGCTGGCAACAGGCCCGGCGCATAGGCAATGTGGCAAGCACCGCATTCTTCCTGCCATTTGGCGTTGATCTGCTTCGGCAGCAACGGCTTGCCGCGATTCTCACCACCGTATTTGTTGTCGCTATCGGCAAGCGCTGTCAGTGGCAAAAGCGCAACGGCCATCAGCATCAGAAGTTTTTTCATGATCGCCCCTTATTTGACCGACAGGGTGTAAGCGATAAAATCGCCTTTTTCCTGAGCGGTACACGCGCGTTTTAGGACATCGTTACAGTTACGCTTGAACCATTTTTCAACTTTAGCGGCATCGGCAAAGCGGTCAGGGTTAGCGGATGGCGCAAGCGGCAAAATATCCTTGCCCGTCGTGGCATGCTTACCGTGCGCCTTGATATTCTCGGTATGGCAACTGGCGCAAGACAAATCACCGCTCTTGGCAGTATGGAAAGCCTGTCCACGCGTTGAAGAAAAATCCTTGAAGGCCGGGTTTTCCTGCCGGGCGGCGGCGCGATAAGATTCCAGAATCGTATTTTCAGCAGCCATCAACGGCGCAGAAAATGTAAAAATCGCAGAAAGCGCGATTGCCGAAATAATCCCAGTTTTTTTCATGATAATTTTCCTGCTCATTTGGGCAAATCACCCGTTCAATAAGATTGATTGCGAATTGGCCAGCCAGCCCGGCATCCTCTGCTTACGCCGAACCACTGGTAACAGAAAAGAGTATTCATTAACTTTCTTAAGGCACCCTTAACGAACAGCGCTGCTATTAAATTCGATACAGAATCAGAAAAAACGGCCGCAAAACCACCTGAAAAATAAGGAAACCACGCCATGCCCCTCTTCAAACTCGGCAACCGACATCCGCAGATCGACCCCGTCAGCTGGGTTGCAGACAACGCCACTGTGATTGGCGACGTCCGTCTCGCGCGCAATGCCTCCCTCTGGTGGAACGTCACCGTACGCGGCGACAATGACCCGATCAGCATCGGCGAAAACTCGAACATTCAGGATGGATCAGTGCTGCACGCGGATGAAGGCGTACCGCTCAATATCGGTTGCAACGTGACCGTCGGCCACCTCGTCATGCTGCATGGCTGCACCGTCGGTGACGGCTCGTTGATCGGCATCGGCTCAGTCATCCTCAACCATGCCGTCATCGGCAAAAACTGTATCGTCGGTGCCAACACCCTGATCCCCGAAGGGAAAATCTACCCGGATCGCTCACTGATCATCGGCTCGCCAGGCAAAGTAGTGCGCGAACTGAATGATCAGGAAGTCGCAGGCCTCGGCAACAGTGCGGCCAGCTATGTGCAAAACTGGCAACGTTACAAGCGGGATCTGAGCGCTTGCGATGATTGATATTTCCCCGCTTTACGGTACGCCCCCGGGTGGCGACCACCTATTAGCTTGAGTTTTGCCGCCCGATTCTGCATAGTTCGCGCTCTTTTTTCACACAGACGCCGCGAACCTCGATGCTGCCCTCAATTGAACACCGTATTGCCCAACAGATTGCCGAAGAAATCGGCTGTCGCCCGCAACAAGTCGTCGCCACCGTTGCGCTGCTCGGTGAAGGGGCGACCGTGCCCTTCATCGCCCGCTACCGCAAGGAAGTCACAGGCGGTCTTGACGACATCCAGCTGCGCCTGCTTGACGAGCGACTGATCTATCTGCGCGAACTGGAAGACCGGCGCGGCGCGATCCTCGTTTCAATTGATGAACAGGGCAAATTAACCCCCGAGCTGGCTGCCGAAATCGGCCTTGCCGGCACCAAGCAGCGCCTTGAAGACCTCTACCTGCCCTACAAGCAGAAACGCCGCACCAAGGCACAGATTGCCCGCGAAGCCGGCCTGGCACCGCTTGCTGAGGCGCTACTGGCTGACCCAACGCGCTCGCCGGACGCCGAAGCTGCCGCCTACCTCAACGCCGAAGCCGGCTTTGCCGACATTAAAAGCGTGCTCGACGGCGCTCGCCAGATTCTGATGGAGCAATTCGCCGAAGACGCCGCCCTGCTTGGCAGCCTGCGCGAATATCTGGACGAACACGGCGTCGTCAAATCCACCGTCGTCACCGGCAAGGAACTCGAAGGCGCCAAATTCCGCGACTACTTCGACTACGCAGAAGCCATCCGCACCGTGCCTTCGCACCGCGCCCTGGCGCTCTTTCGCGGACGCAACGAAGGCATGCTGCAAGTTGCTCTGCTGCTTGATAGCGAACTCGAAGCGGCACCGGGCGCAGGCCAGGCACCGGCCAAGCCTGGCCACAATCCCTGTGAAGGCCGCATTGCCAAACGCTTCCAGATTACCGATCAGGGCCGCCCGGCCGACAAATGGCTGGCCGACACCGTGCGCTGGACATGGCGCATCAAGATTTTCCTGCATCTCGAACTGGAGCTGATGAACGCCCTGCGCGAGCGTGCTGAAGAAGAAGCCATCCGCGTTTTCGGCGCCAACCTGCACGATCTTCTGCTCGCCGCACCGGCGGGCCAGCGCGCCACGCTAGGCCTTGACCCCGGCCTGCGCACCGGCGTCAAAGTCGCCGTCGTCGACGCCACCGGCAAGCTGCTCGACACCGCCACCATCTACCCGCATGAACCACGCCGCGACTGGGATGGATCGCTGCACACGCTGGCTTTACTCGCCCGCAAGCACAACGTCGACCTGATCAGCATCGGCAACGGCACTGCCTCGCGTGAAACCGACAAACTGGCCGCTGACCTGATCAAAATGCAGCCCGAACTGCACATGAGCAAGATCGTCGTCTCCGAAGCCGGCGCCTCGGTTTATTCAGCCTCCGAATACGCCTCGCGTGAGTTCCCCGAACTTGACGTCAGCCTGCGCGGTGCGGTATCGATTGCCCGCCGCCTGCAAGACCCGCTCGCCGAGTTGGTGAAAATCGACCCGAAGTCGATTGGTGTTGGCCAGTACCAGCATGACGTCAGCCAGAGCAAACTGGCCAAGGCGCTCGACGCAGTGGTCGAAGATTGCGTTAACGCCG
>CAJBIL010000520.1 GCA_903953145.1 uncultured beta proteobacterium | reverse complement strand
GCAATTGGGCGCCACGGCAGGAATCCCTGCGCGTCAGTGAGCCCGCAACGGCGTCCTACTTTGCTTTCACGCAATCAGCACACTCAGCACAAGCCGCGCCGGCGATAACCGCAAGCGCACACGGCGAAGCACCACCGCTCGGGTATGCCATCGCCCAACTGCACGGCGTCTACGTTCTCGCCCAGAATACCCAGGGACTGATCGTCGTCGACATGCACGCCGCGCACGAACGCATCCTCTACGAAAAACTCAAAACCGCGCTCGATGGCCGGCAAGTCGCCACGCAAGCGCTGCTGATTCCCGCCGTATTCAACGCCGATGCGCTTGATATTGCCGCCGCCGAAGAGCACGCCGCCGCCTTGCACGACCTCGGCTTTGACCTCGCACCGATGGGCCCCGCACAACTCGGTGTTCGTGGCGTTCCCGCCCTGCTCCAAGCGGCTGACCCCGCCGCACTGGCACGCACGCTGCTCGGCGAGTTGCGCGAACACGGCATCACGCAACTGATGGCCGCACGCCGTAACGAACTGCTCGCCACCATGGCCTGCCACGGCGCCGTGCGCGCCCGGCGCCTGCTTTCAATCCCCGAAATGAACGCCCTGCTGCGCCAGATGGAAGAAACCGAACGCGCCGACCAGTGCAATCACGGCCGGCCCACGTGGACGCAAGTGTCGATGGCCGAACTCGACCGGTTGTTTCTGCGCGGCAAGTGAGCACAGCCACCAAACTCCCGCCCGCCATCCTCCTGATGGGCCCGACCGCCAGCGGTAAAACGGCTGTGGCAATGGAGCTAACGCGGCGCTTCCCCGTTGAGCTGATCAGCGTCGACTCGGCACAGGTTTTTCGCGACATGAATATCGGCACGGCCAAGCCCGACGCAGCGACGCTCAGGGAATTTCCTCACCATCTCATTGACCTGATCAGCCCGGAAGAGTCCTACTCAGCCGCCCGGTTCTGCACCGACGCACTGGTCGCGATGGCCGACATCACGGCGCGCGGCAAGGTGCCGTTGCTCGTGGGCGGCACCATGCTCTACTTCAAAGCACTGCTTGAAGGACTTGCCGATTTGCCGCAAGCCTGCCCGAAGACCCGCGCCGATATTGACTTACAGGCCGACGCCCACGGTTGGCCGGCAGTGCATGCGGCGCTCGCCAAGGTCGACCCGGAGACTGCCGCCCGCTTGCACCCGACCGATGCACAACGCATCCAGCGTGCGCTGGAAGTCTTTCAACTTGCCGGTCGACCCATGTCAGCACTGCTCGCCGAGAGCAAGAACCAACTCCCGCCCTACGATTTCCTCTCGCTCGGCCTGCTGCCGGCTGAGCGCAGCATCCTGCACGAACGCATCGCCCAACGCTACGATGCGATGCTCAGTGCCGGGCTTGAAGGCGAAGTCGAGAGGTTGCGCGCAAAATATCAGCTCAATCTCAATCTGCCGTCGATGCGCTGCGTCGGGTACAGGCAGATATGGGAAGTTCAGGATGGCCTTGCACCACGCACCGAAATGCGCGACCGGGGCATTTTTGCCACACGCCAACTGGCTAAGCGGCAAATTACGTGGATGGGTAATACATTGAAACCGGAGATTTTTGACTGTCTGGCGCCGGAGGCATCAGACAGAATTATCGAACGCGTCGCGGTGATGCTGCGAAGAAACATTACAGAGTAATCATTGAGTCAGGCAGATTCTGCCTGACTCGCATAACTAAAATTACCGAAATCATTACTTCGGGAGTGTTAGAACCGTGTCGATCACGTGGATCACGCCGTTCGACGCAAGAATATCGCTACCTTTGATTTTTACACCATTTACGTGCCAACCATTATTGTCAGCCAGGTTAAGCTTCCCGCCCTCAAGCGAGGTGACCATGCCGGGCTTCTGTTTTGTGGTCAGCAACTCCTGAGCCACCACGTGATAGGTCAGCAATTTTGTCAGTTGCGCCTTATCTTTCAAAAGCGCCTGAAGCGCATCTGCTGGAATCTTTGCGAAGGCTGTGTCCGAGGGAACATAAATCGTTTTTTTCCCGGGGGCAGACAAAGCGTCGGTCAAACCTGCGGCTTCAACGGCAGCCAGAAACGTTTTGAAATCCCCATTGACCTTGGCCATCTGGATCAGATTTCGCGTCTCCGGCGAGTTTTTAGCAAGATTTTCAGTCAGCGTATAGCCTGAAGGATCCTTATTATCAGGGCCATAAGCCATAACCGTTAGTGGCGTAGCTACAAGTACAGCAACCAACAGATTGAGCGAGAGACGTGATTTCATTTTCTTCCCTTGTTGTAGACAAAATATTGATAAATAGAAATTTTAACCAGTGAAACTGCTTCAAACGCCACATTGTCTAGGACAAACAGGGCGAAGAAAGTTCAGTAAAAATTAAAATATTTCATTAAATCCTGTCAAACGGGCACAGACAGCACGCACAAAGCAGGGCAAAATCAGCTTTCACGCAACCGGAGATTCATCATGGCCGACCACCCGCATGTCCCGTCATGCACCGCTGACGAAGCACTGACGCGCCTGAAAGAAGGCAATTTGCGCTTTCTCAATGGCGAGGCGCGTTTCCCCACGGTGCAAAAAGAAGTGCTGGCCGAGCTGACCAAGGGACAACAACCTTACGTGACCATTCTCGGCTGCAGCGATAGCCGCGTGCCGCCGGAGCTTGTTTTCGATGCCGGCTTTGGCGAGTTGTTCGTGATCCGCGTCGCCGGCAACATCCTCGGCCCGTCGATCCTCGGCACCTTGCAATACGCCGGCCTGCATTTGCACACGCCGCTCTTTGTCGTAATGGGGCACGAAGGTTGCGGGGCAGTAAAGGCGGCCATTGCTGCCCGCTTTGACGATGCCGAGCACGCCAGCCGGATCGAGATGATTATCGAGCAGATATTGCCCGCACTCGATGGCCTTGACCCGGCAAGTGCTCCAGAT
>CAJBIL010000519.1 GCA_903953145.1 uncultured beta proteobacterium | reverse complement strand
ATGATCCTGTCGCTACTCTACAAGTCTGAGCCGGACAAAGTTCGCCTGATTTTGGTCGACCCGAAAATGCTCGAACTGTCGATTTACGAAGGCATTCCGCATTTGCTGGCACCGGTGGTGGTCGATATGAAGCAGGCGGCTAACGCGCTCAACTGGTGCGTGGCCGAGATGGAAAAACGCTACAAGCTGATGTCGGCGATGGGCGTGCGCAACATCGCGGGCCTCAATCACCGGATTAAAGATGCCGAAAAAGCGGGCGAGAAACTGCCCAATCCGTTCTCACTCACGCCCGAAACCCCCGAACCGCTGCTGTCAATGCCACACATTGTTGTCGTGATTGACGAGTTGGCTGATCTGATGATGGTTGCCGGTAAAAAAGTCGAGCAGTTGATCGCCCGTCTGGCGCAGAAGGCGCGTGCGTCGGGCATTCACCTTATTCTGGCGACACAGCGGCCTTCGGTTGATGTGATCACCGGCCTGATCAAGGCCAACATCCCGACCCGTATGTCCTTCCAGGTGTCGTCCAAAATTGATTCGCGCACCATCCTCGATCAGATGGGTGCGGAGGCGCTGCTCGGTCAGGGCGACATGCTTTATCTGGCGCCCGGTACGGGCTATCCCACCCGCGTGCATGGCGCTTTTGTGGCCGATGAAGAAGTCCATCACGTTGTCGATTACCTGAAGAAGGCGGGCGCGCCGGATTACGTTGAAGGCGTGCTTTCGGGCGGTGGGCTGGATGATGAAGAGGAGGGCAGCGGTGATGCCGAGGGCGGCGGTGATGCCGAGACGGATGCGCTTTATGATCAGGCGGTCGAAATCGTGCTGAAGAATCGTCGCGCTTCTATATCACTGGTGCAGCGCCATCTGCGCATCGGCTACAACCGTTCTGCACGTCTGATCGAGGCGATGGAAAAGGCCGGACTGGTCTCGGCGATGGACGGGCGTGGTGGCCGTGAAGTGATTGCCCGTAAAGAAGAAAGCTGATGCGTTCATACCGGATATCTCTGCTGGCAGTCTTTTGCTTGCTGGCCGCGCAGACGGCGAGCGCCGGGGCGATCGACAAGTTACATCGTTTCCTCGAATCGACGAAAACCGTGCGTGCCGATTTTGCGCAGATCGTTGTCGCCAAAAATGGCCGTAAGCCGCAGCAATCAACAGGGGTGATGATGTTCTCGCGCCCCGGTAAATTCCGCTGGCAGATCGAGAAGCCATATAGCCAGTTGCTGCTGGGCGATGGCGATAAAGTCTGGATTTACGATCCTGACCTGCGTCAGGTGACTGTCAAAAAAGTCGGTGCGGCGCTCGGTGGTACGCCGGCTGCGCTGCTTGCCGGCGACAACAGCTTCGAGAAAAATTTTACGCTGCGTGAAATCGACGAACGTGAAGGCATGGTATGGCTCGAAGCCATCCCGAAAGCGCAGGACAGCGGTTTCGAGAAGATCACCCTTGGCTTTGCCGGCAACGATCTCAAAGCGATGGAATTATTCGACAATTTTGGGCAAACAACTTCGCTGCTATTCTCGCGTCTGGAGCGTAATCCAGCGCTCGCCCCCGCAATGTTCCGCTTTACGCCACCGACAGGGGTGGATGTAATTGGTGAATAAAGCGCAGTCCGGTCGAGTAAATCATCTGGAGTTGTAGCAGGTGCGTATCTGCATTATCGATGAGGTGATCCGCAATATTTCAGAGTGCCGGTCGAGCATTATTCTCATTATTTGAATTTGAAAGAAGCGGCTGGTCATCCACAGGTGCTAAAGATTTACGATGCGAATTGGAACTTGGAATCTCGATGCCCGGTGGAGCAAGGCGCACCAGATATTGCTGGAGAGCGAGTGTTGCGATGTGTGGCTTTTGACTGAAGTAAATCCGAATGCACGAGACGCAAACGACAAAATAGCAGGCTATCACACGCATTTGTCCTCAGGCGTCATGGCTCGGGGACAGCATTGGGCTGCCGTTTTGAGCCAGATGCCGCTGACGCCACTCCCTGATCCGCACGCAGCAAGCGCGGCGGCTATTGTCAATCAGATCACTTACTGCACAACGGTTCTGCCATGGTCAGGATGCACAACACCACCGCCTACGCCTTGGGTGGGTATAACGCTTGAAGATATGGCGCGACCGGCGATTGACGGCCTGAAAAAAGTCCTTCCGAAGTCAAACACCGTGTGGGGTGGTGATTGGAATCAGAATCTTGTCGGCGGTTGGCAGCACGTGGGCAGCGCCGGCATGCGAAAGGCGGTTGAGTCGGCTCTGTCGTTATTGAAATTAAAGGTCGCTACAGCTGATCTGCCATTTCAAACCGGGGCAAACCAAAACACGATTGACCATATTGCCGTGCCTTTTCAATGGCAGGTTGGAAGCGCAGTCAAAATATCGGCTATCGGTCTTTCAGATCACGATGCTTATATTATTGATGTTGATACGGCGTAGCGTTGCATCGTGCCTGCTCGAATTTGAGACCTTGTTCAGCCGCTTCTGCAACTGCTTCCGCATCTATTTGCCAGCCCACCGAAGCAGCGACATACTGACGATCCTGTGCCTTTGGTGTTTTCTCGGGAGTGCGCTTCGATGTTTTTTCTGCGGTCTTTCGTTTGCTGTTTCGGGCTGGCCTTGCTGCCGGTT
>CAJBIL010000518.1 GCA_903953145.1 uncultured beta proteobacterium | reverse complement strand
TGCCTTGTCGGCGCGCTTCTTCTTGCCGGCGAACTCATCGAAAGCGACCACATCCCAATAACCGACCAAGCCCAGCTTGCCTGACGAGTTATTCACGAACAATTTCGGCACCGTCACCTCGCCGCCGGAGATCAGTATTCCATGTGGTGAAAACTCAGAAAATATGTGCGATTTTCCAGTACCCTTTGGCCCGAGCTCGATCAGGTTGTAATTTCGCTCACAGAACGGAATCAAGCGCATCAGCTGGTAGAGCTTATTGCGCCGACCAAACATTTGCGGCACAAACCCGATGCTCTGAATCAGTAGATCAATCCATTCATCCGTCGTGAAATGCCGGCGCGCTTCGATGTACTGGTCAAAATCGAATTGGGAAAGCTGAATCGGTTTCAGTGAAGCCAAGATCCACGGGGATACGTTCTTGTCTTCGGTGAACTCATACTCCATATCGGCAATGCACCAAACACCGCCAACCAGCAGCTTCGGGTGTGCCTTCACCGTACCGGAATCAATCAACACCTTCTTGATGCCAAGATTTGCGAACTCAACCTCGTAGACGTCAGCCTTGTCGTTGAGCGAAACGCTGATGCGGTCAATGACCTTGTGGCGGCCTTTTTCCTTGATCGTCGAGCGGATCAAGCCGGCTTCGTTGCGATGCACATAGTGCTTGCGCAGAATTTCTTTAACCGTTTCGATACCGGTCTGGATAGTCGCCTCGTCATTGGTCGCGCAATACTGGCCGAGCAGATACTCCAGCACATAGGTTGGGACAATGGCATTGCCTTTGACAGCCTTGACCAGATCCTTGCGCACTACCAAGCCGGCGAAATGCTGGTTGATCTTGTCGTCGAGTGTATTCACGCTTGTGCTCATGCCCCTACCCTTTAGAAATCGAAGTCGCTGGTGAATGACCGGCGAATCGTGTAACGCAGCGATTTGTACTCCCGGTAATGCGAAGTACCGTCGACCAGTTCCTCAAGACGGAGAACAACTTGCTGGCCATTCGCCTCATCAGCCTTGCGGCCCATAACGAAACGTACAGGCATTTCCCGTTCGCGAGGGTTGTCCGAAGTCAGGTCGAAAGTCAGCTCATGGCTGTCTGAAATCAGTTCGCCATCCAATGTGTAGATGCCGCCGCGCAGCTTGCGCCCCTGCAATTTGTCAGTCGCCGGTTGCACTTGATACAGCACGACTGCGACTTGTCCCGAGGTGATGGTTTTCCCGGTACCGCTAATAATTTCCACCTCAACCCGTGAAACATCGCTCTGGCGCTTTTTGTTGATGCTCAGTACCGGAATCACCACCTCCTGCAAGGTGGCGCCGCCATGAACAAAGCGGCTACCAGAACCCTTCAAGCGCAAGCGTCCAATGGATTTCGGAATCTGCACTTCCACCGTTCCCTCCAACCCCAATTGCTCAGACATGAAGGTCTTGAAACCGGTGCTGCTGTGCATCCCTGTTCCTAATACGAAACGGCGATTGCGGTAATAAATATTGCCCTCTGGCTCGCACGCAAGAAAATCACTCTCTTCCAACACCCGGTTTTGGTAAATGAAGCCGTGATCTGCCGTTACCAGCATATTGCTGGCGTTAGCATTCGTCAGCTTCTTGATGATACGAATCAGCTCCTGAAGCGTATCTTCGGCTGCCGAAAACACCCGCTCTTCGGTGTCCCGTGTGTCACCGGTCTTGTCGATCAGGTTGTGATAAACGTAAACCACTTCATGATCACGCACCAAGGCGCGCGACTCATCTTTTCCCATCTGCATGAGCTCATCAGCCTGAATGGCTGCGGCTGTTGGCACACTCGATGAAAGGATCTTGCCCCGATTCACCGTACCCAGAGCGCTCTGCCCATCTACCAGAACCGCCCCAGTATCGTTATCGAGCAGGCTCAGGGTCTTATTCGGCAACAATGCCGCCATGCCAAGTTGTGTGTAGCTCGGCAACATAGCGAGCATCGGTGCTAGATCCGCCTCGAAACGATCTTCCTGGCGCATCAGGGATTGCAGTTCCTCACCAATTTCATAGCGGAAGGCGTCAGAAATGACCACGCACACTTTGCCTTTGCGTTCGACAAAAGGT
>CAJBIL010000517.1 GCA_903953145.1 uncultured beta proteobacterium | reverse complement strand
TTGGTCAGGATGCCTGTGCCGCTTGCCCGCAATTTACCCAACCGCTCAAGCGCAACCGGAAGTTTTGTCAAAGCGGTATCAACCAGGTACATCGAATCAATATCAGGGTCGTTGGTCAGCATGTGTTCGTCGGCCACGATGGCCTGAAAAGTCAGGAGGTCCTCGATCAGGCGACCATGGGCTGACAGGCTGTCTGCCGCCGTCCAGCTCAAACCATCCTTGCGAATGCTTTCCCAGTCTGCCAGCACTTTTTTCCACCCCGCGTGATCAAGCAGGACGGGCAGCAACTTAGGCTCGACCGCCTTGACGGCAGCGATGACTTCCAATTCCTTGGCCTCGCGCTTTTCCTTCATCGCCAGATTGCCATTAATCAGGCCGGCAGACATGCCCCGATGCTGCTGAAGGTTCTGCACCAATCGCGCCATCGGCTTCACCGCCTCAATACCGGCCAGCTCTTTTTGCGAGGCTTTGATCACGTGATTGAGACTGTTGTAAAGCGCAAAAATCAGCACCAGAATCGCCGCCAGCGCCAGCGCACCCATCACCGCAAACTTCTTCGTGTAACCAAGGCGGTTCATCATGGCGACGGCCGGGGAGAAAATGACTTGCATGGTCAATCCATTCAATATTGAGTATTTTGAAGATTTTTAAAATTACTACTAACTACTACTTACTACTAAGCGCAAATACGTCATGCAAAAACTCGGGCAACCAAAAATCAACCTGCCTTGGCTTCCCTGGCCATGATCAGGCCGGCTAGCTGCATATCGGTTTTCATGATGTGGTTGACCAGCCACTGCTTGAGATATTCCAGCATGGCCGATGTCTCACCACGCTGATCTTTGCCGGGCATGGCTTTCAGTTTTGCAAAGCGCTCCTTGAAGGCTTTGTGCTGCTCGGTGTGCATGGCCTTGTGTTCAGCACCGCCGGGGATGCCGGGGAGCATCGACTCTTCCGTGGCAAAATGGAAGATTACATAGCCGGCAAGGCGTGGCAGCAACTCATTCATCGCCCGCGCATCTTCTCCCGCCAGGTGCGCAGCCTCGAACTCATTAATGATGTCGATCAACTCCTGATGCTGCAAGTCGATCTGACGGATACCGGTTTCGAGTTGTGAAGACCAGACGAGTCGCATGGATAGCTCCTTAATTAACACGCCATTCATTTTCGCGGATATTTTAATTTTTTTGCAAAAAATTTGTCATTAAATTGACCTTCGCCTATAGTCTGCAAACTTCTGTTTTTCAAGCCAGAATGCTTTTTTCCGTTAGCAATGACAAACACATCGACTTTTAAGCTCACCAAACGCCACACGCTCTGGCTCCCGGTCGCATTTTTTGTCGCACTCTCGTATTTTTCTGCCAGTAATCTCATGCAAAAATTCCAGGAGCGCGACGATGCGCGCCTGATTGTTGGCTGGACGGAAACCAGCATTGTGCTCAATCAACTGGTGCATGAGCTGCAAAAAGAACGGGGTTTATCGAGCGGCCTGATTACAAGCCGTGGCGAGCGTTTTGTCGACAAACTTACAGACCAGCGGGTACTGACCAATCAGGCCATCGAGCAACTGGTCGCTGCGGCCAAGAATGACGCTGCCGCAGGCGTTATCTCAAAAGCCATCGCACAAATCATCCCCGAGCGGGAAAAACTCGACAACATGCGTGCCGGCATCAGCGAGCTACGGATATCGCGCGATGCCGCTGTGGATCGCTATACCGAGTACATCGACAGGATTTTCGACCAACTACTAAGTGCCATGAGTACCGGCCGGGTTGGCTGGATCTACAGGCAGCAAATGGCCTTTATTTTTTTCCTGCAAGCCAAGGAAATGGCCGGTCAGGAACGCGCCCTGCTCACGGCCATCCTGTCGTCCAACGATTTCAGCGCGATGCGTATGGCGGCTTTTCAGCGAATCCGCTCGGTTGAAGAGGCGCGCATCGAAAAATTCCTCCAGCTTTCTGACCTTCCAGTCCATGAAGGCTATCAAAAGATCATTAGCCAGCCCTCTGAGCGCGATGCGAACCGGATTCGTCAGATGGTGATCTCTGTTGGCGCCAGCCAGAGAGCCCCGCAGTTTGCACTACCTACCCCGGAAGCATGGTTCATGCTGTCGACCAAGAAAATCGACGAAATGAACCGCTTTGAATCTGTTTTGAGCAAGCAACTGCTAAGCAGCGCGCACGCGCTTGAAGATACCGCGCAGCATGAACTGATCGCCAATGCGCTGACGATTCTGGTCTCCTTCATTCTGGCGCTCATCCTTTTGTATCAGATCTGGCGCAGCAAGGAATCGGTTGAGAAGAACCTGCATCTTGCGGCAGCTGTTTTCAAGAACAGCGTTGAATCGATTGTCATCACCGATGCGAATGCACATATTGTTGAAGTCAATCGCGCATTTACGCAGATTAGTGGCTATCAACGCGAAGAAGTGATTGGCCAACATACCCGCATGCTCAAATCCGGGCGCCACAATCCCGGCTTCTACGAGAAGTTGTGGGAGCAACTGCTGCGCACGGGTAGTTGGGAAGGTGAAATCTGGAACCGGCGCAAAGATGGCTCGATTTACCCGGCACTGCTCTCGATTGCCGAGGTAAAAAACCAGAAAGGCAAGACAGAAAACTTTATCGCAATGACCGTCGACCTCGGCAAGCACAAGGAAACCGAGGCCTTACTCGATGAACTGCGTACCTTCGACCCGCTGACCGGTTTGCCAAATCACAATGCCTGGATTTCAGCACTTGATCTGGCGATTGCCGACGCACGAACCAATAAGCGGAGTTTTGCGATCCTTGAAATCGGGCTGGATCGCTTCAAGCTGATCAACGATTCGCTGAGTCATACGGTCGGCGATCAAGTGCTGGTTGAAGCAGCCAACCGCCTGAAAATCTGCCTTAGCCGCCATGACACGCTTGCCAGACCGGGGGGCGACCGCATCTCCATTCTGTTGCCGGACGCTGCGGATGCTCAAAAGGCCAGCGCTGTCTGCGAACAATTGCTGGCAGCCTTCGCCCAGCCGATCAAGATCAGCGAACACACCTTGCATGTTTCAGGCAGCATTGGCGTCGCCTTTTATCCGGGCGACGGTGACGATTCGAAAACGCTGCGCAGAAATGTTGAGTCTGCCATGTATGGCGCCAAGGCCGAGGGGCGCGGCGGCTACCGTTTTTACTCCGCAGACATGAATGCGCACGGCGCGCAGATGCTCGCCCTCGAACGAATGTTGCGTCAGGCACTGGAGCAAAACGAGCTGACCATTGTGTATCAGCCACAAGTGCTCGCTGTCGATGGCCGACTGGCCGGCGTTGAAGCCCTGTTGCGCTGGAACAGCCCCGAGCTGGGTATGATTTCACCGGTGCAATTCATCCCGATTGCCGAGGAAACCGGTCTGATCGTCCCCATCGGCGAATGGGTCATACGCCAATCCTGCATTCAGGCAAAAGCATGGAAAGATGTATTGGGCGTTGATTTACCCGTCGCCGTTAATCTTTCCGCACGACAGTTCCGCAACAAGGACCTCGGCGCGACCGTCAAGAGCATTCTCGAATCGACGCCCCTGCCAAGCACCTTGCTCGAACTCGAAATTACCGAGGGCTTGCTGATGAACGATCCGGCAGGCAGCAAAATAATTCTTGAAGAATTCCGTGCGCTGGGCGTGCGCATTGCCCTGGATGACTTCGGTACAGGTTACTCGTCGCTTGCCTACCTCAAGAACTTCCCGATTGATTGCCTGAAAATTGACCGTGCTTTCGTCAAGGATCTGCCCGAAAACAAAGATGATCGTGCAATCTCCCGCGCGATTATCGCCATGGGTAAAAATCTCGGCATGGATGTACTTGCTGAAGGCGTCGAGACACAAGCGCAGGCAGAGTTTCTGGCGGCCGAAGGCTGCCACGTCTTCCAGGGATATTTCTATGGGAAGCCGATGTCGGCCAATGAGCTCAGCGAAAAAATCCAGTCCGGTCAGTACCGGGTTTGTGTACCGGATTCAAAATAAACACCCGCTTTTTTCAGCTCAAGGATGTTTTGAGTTTGACGGTGGCTTAGATCAGCACACCATCACAAAGCGTTAAAACCCGATCGGCCTGCCCGGCTAGCGCAAGATCATGGGTGACAATCACAAAGCTCGTCTGACGCGAACGATTCAACGCCAGCATCAACGCGAATACCCCTTCCGCCGTTTGCCGATCAAGATTGCCCGTCGGTTCATCAGCCAATACACAGGCTGGCTCAGTCACCAGCGCTCTGGCAATTGCCGCCCGTTGCCGCTCGCCACCGGACAGTTCGGACGGCGTGTGCTGCAAACGATGACCAAGCCCGACATCAGACAGCACTGCGGCTGCACGTTGTTCGGCCTCGGCTTTCGGCATGCGCCGGATAAGTAGTGGCATTGCCACATTTTCAAGCGCGGTGAATTCAGCCAGCAAATGATGGAACTGATAGACAAAACCCAGATGACGATTGCGCAGCATGCCGCACTCGGCGTCGCTAATCCGGTGATTGCTGCCGGTGCCGGTGCCAGTGACGCTTCCAATTTCGCGCCCCATCAACTGAATACTGCCGCTGCTCGCCGCATCAAGCCCGCCTAGCAGGTGCAGCAGCGTACTTTTGCCCGAGCCTGAAGTACCGACAATCGACACCCGCTCACCCGCTGCAATCGCCAGGTTAACGCCTTGCAAGACGCGCACTTCGCTACTGCCGTCACCGCCCTGCCGATAAATTTTGCTCAGGCCCTGGCAGGCCAGCACGCACTGGTTGTGCTCACTCATAACGCAACGCCTCCGCCGGATTAACGCGCGAGGCGCGCCAACTCGGATAAATCGTCGCCAGCAAGGCCAGCACGAAAGACACGCCGGTAATTGTCGTCACATCACGCCATTGCAGCTCAGACGGCAGGTTCGAGATGTAATAAACCTCCTTAGCCATGAACTGCGTACCCAGCAATCGTTCGATGAAAGGCACAACAACGTCGATATTCAGGGCCAGCGTCACACCACCAACGATGCCAAGGCCAAGGCCAATAAAACCGATCAAAGCGCCCTGCACCATGAAAATAGCCATGATGCTGCCCGGACTGGCGCCCAGCGTGCGCAGAATGGCAATGTCGGCTTGCTTGTCGGTGACCGCCATGACCAGCGTCGAGACAATGTTGAACGCTGCAACGGCGACACTCAGCGAAAGAATGATGAACATCATGTTCTTCTCGATCTGCACCGCGCGGAAGAAATTGGCGTGGCTGCGCGTCCAGTCACTGATAAACGCTTCTACATCGATCCGCCCGGCCAGTTCACGCGAGACGCGCGGCGCCTTGAACAGATCGTCAAGCTTCAAGCGGACACCGGAAACACGATCATCCATGCGGTAAAGGCGCTGCGCGTCTTCCATGCGGATCAGTGCCAGTCCGTTGTCGTATTCGAACATACCCACTTCAAAGAGACCGGCCACCGTAAATGTTTTCAGACGCGGCACAACACCGGCTGGCGTTACGACGCCCTGCGGGGCAATCAGCGTCACCTTGTCGCCGACGAAAACACCCAGCGCCCGCGCCAGTTCGCTACCGAGAACGATGTTGAATGAATCCGGCGTCAGCGCATCAAGACTGCCGCTTTTCATGTGCGGCCGGAAATCAGCGACTTTGTCTTCCTGGTCGGGCAGAATGCCGCGCACCAGCGCACCGCGCACCGACTGCCCGAAAGAGAGCATGCCCTGAGCCTGCACGAAAGGGGCTGTGGCAATCACCTGCGGATGCCTGGCAGCCTGCTCTGCAACCCGCTCCCAACCTGCCATCTCACCATTGGCGCCGCTAATCTGGATGTGGGAAACAACCGCCAGAATGCGGCCACGCAGTTCGGTCTGAAAACCGTTCATCACCGACAGCACAACGATCAGCGCGGCAACGCCCAGCGCAATGCCAAGCATCGAAATCAGGGAAATGAAGGAAATAAAATGATTGCGCCGCTTGGTGCGCGTATAACGCAGGCCAATCAACAGTTCGTAGGGCAGCGCCATCAGCAGGGGAAACTCATTTTGTGGCTTCCTGTATCTTTATCTCGCGGTATCCGGCGTAAGACTCTACAATAACTCGTATGCATTACCGAACAGCAAACGCGCAAACAACTAAAGCCAGAAAAGAAAAAAGCCTTGAATAATCAAGGCTTAATTTCGTCTCTTTGGTGCCCAGGAGAGGACTCGAACCTCCACAACCTTGCGATTACCAGGACCTGAACCTGGCGCGTCTACCAATTCCGCCACCTGGGCATTTCTGAAACAGGCCGCATTCTAAAGGAACAACAAATAATGTCAATAAAAAAACTTTCCAAAATCAGAAAAAACGATCCGCATTTCGAGCGTGAGTGCAAAACCTACGAGCAACCTTTGCCCTCCCGTGAGTACATCCTTCAAATGCTGCAAGAGCAGGGAAAACCCGTGAGCTTCGAGCAGCTTTGTGTGCTGCTTGATATCCAGAAACATGAGTCTGAAATGTTCCAGCGTCGCCTCGGCGCCATGGAGCGCGAGGCGCAGCTGATGCGTAACCGCAAGGACGCTTATATCGTTCCCGAACGCGCCAGCCTGATTGCCGGGCGCATCGAAGGGCACGCTGACGGCTACGGTTTTCTTGTTCCTGATGATGGCGGCGACGATCTTTTTCTCGAAGCCAAGCAGATGTCCAAGGTACTGCATCGTGACCGCGCGCTGGCACGAGTGATCGGGCTGGACCGCAAAGGCCGGCGCGAAGGCGCCATTGTCGAGGTGCTCGAACGCGCCAACAGCATGGTTGTCGGCCGCGTTCTGATTGAACACGGCATCATGGTTGTCGTACCGGAAAACCGGCGCATCAATCAGGACATCCTCGTCGCGCCAGACAAGAAGAGCAAGGTCAAGGCCGGTCAGGTGGTGATGGTTGAAATTATCGAGCAGCCGAGCAAACATTCACAGCCGATCGGACGCATTGCCGAGGTACTTGGCAATTATGCCGACCCGGGCATGGAAATCGAAATTGCCTTGCGCAAGCATGACTTGCCATTCCAGTTTTCGACCAAGGCGCTGGATGAAACCAAGACGCTGCCGGATAAGGTCAAGAAAACAGAATGGGAAGGCCGTACCGATCTGCGCGAGTTGCCGATGGTCACCATCGACGGCGAAACGGCACGGGATTTTGACGACGCCGTATTTGCCGAGAAAAAAGGCAAGGGCTGGCGTCTGGTCGTCGCCATTGCCGACGTGAGCCATTACGTACGCCCCGGCATGGCGCTCGACCGTGATGCACAGGAACGTGGCAATTCAGTGTATTTCCCGCGTCGGGTAATCCCGATGCTGCCGGAAAAGCTCTCCAATGGCCTGTGTTCGCTGAACCCGGATGTCGAGCGACTGGCAATGGTCTGCGATATGGATATCAACGCCAGCGGCGAGATCAAGGCCTACAAGTTCTACCCGGCAGTTTTCCGTTCAAAGGCGCGCCTGACCTACAACCAGGTATGGAACTGGCTGTCGGCCGCCGCTGAACCGGAAACTGACGTTCAACGCAGCCTGATGCCGCAGCTTAAGGCGCTCTACGCGTTGTTCCAGATATTGCTTAAAGCGCGAGGCAAGCGGGGTGCGATCGATTTCGAGACGATTGAAACGATCATGCTGTTCAATGATCAGGGCAAGATCGACAACATCGTGCCAGTGCACCGCAATGACGCGCATCGTTTAATCGAGGAATGCATGCTGGCCGCCAACGTCTGCGCTTCGGCTTTTCTTGAGACGAACAAGCAGCCCTGTCTGTATCGCGTGCATGAAGGACCGACGCCGGAGAAGCTGGAAGGTCTGCGTAACTTCCTCAAGGAATTCGGGCTTGGTCTGGCTGGCGGCGATGCACCGACGGCGAAGGATTACGCGGTGCTGCTCGAAAAAATCAAGCCACGCCCGGATGCCCAGTTGCTGCAAACGATCATGCTGCGCTCGCTGCGTCAGGCGCAATACAGCCCGGATAACGTCGGGCACTTTGGCCTGTCCTACGAACATTACACACACTTCACTTCGCCGATCCGGCGTTACCCGGACTTGCTGGTGCATCGCTCAATCAAGGCGGTGCTGGAAGGAACGCGTTACCAGCCAGGTGCCTGGGACGAAATCGGCATGCACTGCTCGATGACCGAGCGCCGCGCAGATGAAGCGACGCGCGATGTCAATAACTGGCTCAAGTGCTACTACATGCGGGATCGTATCGGCGAATCGTTTGATGGCACGATTGCCGCCGTGGTGCCATTCGGTGTTTTTGTTGCGCTCGATTCGGTCTATGTCGAAGGTCTGGTGCATGTAACGGAACTCGGCGAGGACTACTTCCAGTACGACAACACCAAGCATCAGATGCTTGGCGAACGCAGCGGCAAGCGCTACCGGCTAGGGGATCGGCTCAATGTAAAGCTGGTCAAAGCTGACCTGGAAACCGGGCGCATTGATTTTGTGCTTGGCGATGCCAGCCGCGCACCAGCAACGCCCGTCACCGGAATCAAAAAACCGACGCCAGCCCGAAAAGCGCCGGCCCGGAAACGCAGTTGATTCACGGCTGCCGGTCTGTCGTTTAAGGTAATTTTTCGACGATTGCGCTGATTGCTGTCAGCGCAATTCCTCGACCAGCAGCCACACGCTGCGGCTATCGCGCAACTCACTGGTGCCGATGCCGAGATTGCCGCGCTCACGCCCGTTGCTCTGTTGGCCGCTACCACCCAGTTCAATCCACTCACCCAGACGCCCTGACACGGTGGTGGACAAACGCTGGGTGTTGACCACCGCAGCATTGCCCAAATTACGCTCGCTGCCGGTTGTATCGAACTGCGGGCTGATCTCCAGCGTTACACGATCACCCGCCAGTTGAGGTGCCGCGTAAAAACCCTGGCCGACATCGCGATAAACTGTACTGTCCGTCACCACCACGCCATTCGGACCAAGCACCACCTGCCGCAATGGCAAGGGCAACGACTGGCCGACCTGAATGAAGGCACGCCCGCCCTCAACAACCTGCACCATCTGGCTGCTGCGCATATCGCGGGTGCTGCGTGTGTCATAGGCACGCGCATTGATGCTTGAGTTGGCCGATGAATTTATCGAATCACCGCGCCGGACCTCGATTTGCCCAACGCCCGACGGCTGGATGATGCGAACATTGTTCCCGAAACCGATATTCCCCGACACCTCGGCGCCCTGCTGCCGGCTATCGGCGTCACGGTTCTGACTGACGCGGATCATCAAGCGGCGCGCCGGGGTATCAAGCGCAGCAAGCGCCTGCCTGACCTGCTCGCGGTTTCTCGCCGAGCCGCGCAGGATCAACTGGTTATTCATCCCCGACAGCGCCCCGCCCGGCTCGACAAACGGCTGCAATGCCGGAATCACCTGCTCGACCGTACGATGCCTGAGCGGGATGATCTCCATCTCCTGTTGCGCTTGCGCAAAGGGGGCCAAGCAGAGAAGCACAAGAAACAAACGGCGCATGGCGAAGCTCCTGAAAAATCGGTGCTACATCTGCTTATGCTTCCAAAGCCTGCCAATTACGACAAATGCGGCTCGCCAAGATACTCGCGCGAGCGCATTTCGGAGAGCCGGCTGGTGGTTCGGAAAAACTCGCTGGCCTGCGTACCTTCGGTGTAAAGCTGCTCCGGCGCGCATTCGGCAGTGGCGATCAGTTTGACTTTGTGGTCGTAGAAAATATCCACCAGCCAGGTAAAACGCCGCGCCTCGGACGACATGCTGGCCGACATTTTCGGAATGCCGGAGAGCAACACCGTGTGATAAGACCTGGCCAGCGCCAGATAGTCGTTTTGCGAACGCGGCCCGCCACACAACGTCTTGAAGTCAAAAGAAATAACGCCATTAGCGCGGCGCAGCGTGGGTATCTCACGCCCAAGAATTTTGACACTCCCGACAGGCGTTTCCGGCGCTTCAGCACTGCTCTCAGCGCCAGCGATGGCCTTGAAATATTCAGCCATTTTCAATTCAGCGGCCTGATCTGCCGGATAGTGGAAAATCTCCACCTGCTCCAGCGTGCGCAAACGGTAATCAACCCCCGCATCAATCTGCAAGACATCAACCTGAGACTTGATCAATTCAATCGTGGGCAGGAAATTCTCGCGCTGCAAACCATTTGGATACAGATTGTCCGGCGGATAATTTGAGGTCATCACAAAAACCACGCCACGCTGAAACAAAGCCTCAAGCAAGCGACCAAGAATCATCGCATCGGCAATATCCGACACATGAAACTCGTCAAAGCAAATCAGGCGCACCTCGCGGGCAATACGCTCGGCAACGCGCAGCAGCGGGTCATCTTCGCCCTTGAGTTCATTCAACTGCTGATGAATATCATGCATAAAGGCATGAAAATGAATGCGCCGCTTGCGCCGGTAAGGTACCGCCGCGTAAAAACAATCCATCAGAAAGCTCTTGCCGCGCCCAACGCCGCCCCAGAAATACAAGCCACGCGGTGGTGTCGGCCGGGCAAAAAACCGCCGCAAAGCACCACGGCGCGCGACCTTGAAGGTCAGCAATTCATAAAACAGGCGTTGCAAGCGTTCGGCTGCCGCGTACTGCGCCGTATCTGCCATAAAGCCACGCGCCGAAAGCAGTGAATCATAGGCATCCAGCATGCCACGCGCAGAAATTTTAAGAATTCGATGAGGCATAAGAAAAAATCCAGCAATGATGATCCAGAAAATTTAAGGCGAGAGTCTAAATCATCACGCCTTAAAGGTCAGTCTTTTGCTGTCTCAGATAGTTCATTCCCGTGTTCATTCCCGTGTTTATTCCTATTCGCACGAAGTCATCGGCCGGTTATTGTGGTTAATGACAGCATTGACTTTGATGCGGAGCGGGAAAAGATGGCCACGGTATCGGGTCGCGTTAAATCCAGTTAAACTGACAATTCATCCACCGATACTCCATAATTGCATAGATGATACC
>CAJBIL010000516.1 GCA_903953145.1 uncultured beta proteobacterium | reverse complement strand
GCATTGACCATCGCTGCCTGTACCAATGCCCCGATCCAACCGCCGAGCAGCGGCCACTTGAGCGCCGAAAAAGTCGGCGCTGGCGAGACGGCAAGCATCCCCGCGCCGGTGCAGCAAAATCTCGCCCTGCCGAGGCCCAAGGCCGCGGCCAAGGTTGAAACCTACAGCGTCGTTGTCAATAATGTGCGCGTACAAGAACTCCTCTTCGCGCTGGCGCGTGATGCCAAGCTCAACGTCGACATCCATCCCGGCATCGAAGGTGTCGACACTCTGAATGCGATCGACCAGACCCTGCAGCAACTGCTGACCCGCATCGCCAAGCAGATCGATCTGCGCTGGGAGCTGGACGGCCCAAATCTATCAGTAATGCCTGACAAACCGTTCTTGAGAAACTACAAAATCGACTTCGTGAACATGAAGCGTACTGTCACGAGCGATGTTTCCACTTCGACACAGATTGCCAGTTCCAGTACTAGTGCCGTTGGGGGAGCTAGTGCTGGCTCAGGCGGAAATACGGCCTCGACTTCAGTTAAAAGCGCAACCGAAAATGATCTTATTAAAAGCCTCGTCAAAAACGTTTATGACATTCTTTTAGAAGAAGACCGAATTCGTTACGACCGAAAAGTTGAAACGCAAATGGACGTCATCGCCAAAACAGAGGGTACAGGAGAGGTTTCTGCTGGCATCACAGATGGAACCAAGACGAGGAATGCAGATGGTTCTTCTGAAACATCGGGTACCGGAGGTGCTGCATCCGGTAAGGGAAATCAGAAGATCGACAGCCGAGCTGAGGCAGGTAAAAGGGTGGGGACCTATGAAAAATCTAACCCAGTTTTTGCTAACTTAGAGACCGGAGTAATGGTTGTTCGCGCCACCAGTCGCCAGCATGAAAAGGTTCAGCAATTCATTGACCAGGTGATGCGCTCGGCCAAACGCCAGGTGCTGCTCGAAGCCACCATCGTCGAAGTCAACCTTAGCAACAGCTATACACAGGGCATCGACTGGAAAAAAGTTAGCACCGGATTAGGCATCGCTACGGGAAACTCCATTACGCAGGCTGCAACTGGACTGCTTACCCTAAGTACAACCAATAGCGGGGGAACCTTTCAGGCCACGGTGAACCTGTTGGAAGAGTTTGGAAACGTCAAGGTACTCTCCAGTCCAAAATTGAGCGTGATGAACAACCAGACGGCGACCCTGAAGGTGGCAGACAGCGTCGTCTACTTTGAAATGAAAGCCGAAACGATAACGAGCAATAGTGCCCCTCCAGTAACAACCTATACCACCACCCCCAAATCGGTAAACGTGGGGTTCTTCATGAATGTCACGCCGCAAATTAGTGACAATGATGAAGTGACCATCAATGTGCGTCCGACCATCACGAGAATTACTCGCTTCGTGAATGACCCAAATCCTTCGCTTGCGGCTGATAAGCCTAATCAAATTCCTGAAATCCAAACGCGGGAAATGGAGTCCATCATCAAGGTCAGCAGCGGGCAAATTGCCGTCATGGGTGGCTTGATGCAGGAAGAGTTGAACAACAACACCGGCACAGTACCGGGATTAGTCAATATTCCAATCTTTGGCAATTTATTCAAAAGCGGTACCACTAAGCGAACCAATAAAATGGACGCAATGGAGACTAGTAACAAGACGGAGCTGGTCATCTTCCTCCGACCAGTCGTCATTAAAGACGCCAGCATCGAAGGGGATTTTTCCGAATATCGGCAAAGCCTGCCAGGTCAAGATTTCTTTGAAAAGAACTACAGCGGGCCGCGGCGGGAGAAGCTTGATCTCGGGAGCAAGCCGCAGTGAGCCTGTTGATGGACGCGCTCCGCAAGGCGGAGCAGCAGAAGCAACAACTGGCTGCACAGGGGCAGCAGGGGCAGGGGCAGGCTGAGCCTGAAGCCAGGTCGCTACTACAGGGTTTGGCGCTTGAGCCGCTATCACACCAAAGTGAGCCCGAAGTGCCCGGCACCGCACCTTTGGTCAGCCCGAGCATTCCGTTTTCGGCCGACACGTCGGCCAAGACCACCCAAAGTGGCCGTCTCCCGGAATTGCCCACCCGGCTTGAAGATCTTGACGAGCAGTTCATGGCCCATGCAGCGCAGCCGCCCCTGCGGGCCAAGACCGCCCCCGCCCCGGTTGTTGCGGCAACTCCGCCAATTCAGCCTCCCATGCGCGAAAAGGCGGCCGAACCCGCGCCCGCATCGCCTGAAAGTGCGCGCAAACTTTTCGAAGCCAAACAGCCGGCGAAAAAGAACAACCGCAGCTTCGCCATTGCCGTTGGGCTGATCAGCCTG
>CAJBIL010000515.1 GCA_903953145.1 uncultured beta proteobacterium | reverse complement strand
TCCTTGATCACCGCAAAACCGCCCGCCATATCGCCGTAAAGCGTGCAGTAACCAACAGCCATTTCGGACTTATTGCCGGTGGTCAATACCAGAGAACCGCTCTTGTTTGAAAGCGCCATCAGAATCATGCCGCGAATGCGCGCCTGAAGATTTTCCTCGGTGGTATCGGCCGGTAAACCGGCAAATTCCTGCGCCAGCATCATGGCAAATGTTGTCATGGCCGGTTCGATGGATATTTCGTCGTAGCGTACACCGAGCAAACGCGCCATCTCCCGCGAATCCTCAAGGCTGATATCTGCCGTATAGGGCGACGGCATCATCACCGCACGCACCTTATCTGCTCCCAGCGCATCAACGGCGATACACAAGGTTAACGCCGAATCAATACCGCCGGACAAGCCAATAATTGCTCCGGGAAAAGCATTCTTACCGAGATAATCACGCACACCAAGAACCAGCGCCTGATAAACCTCAACTTCAACATCTGGCGTCGCGCTCATCGTACTGGCGCCAAGCTGGCCATCAACAAATTCAATGATGGCCATGCCTTCTTCAAAAGAAGGCAAGCGACAATGCAACAAACCCTTTGCATCCAGTGCGAACGAGTTGCCATCGAAAACCAGTTCGTCCTGCCCACCCACCAGGTTGCTGTAAATCACTGGCAAACGCGTTGCTGTAACGCGCTCACGCAAAATTTCAATGCGCTGCTGCTGTTTGCCAATGTGATACGGCGAGGCATTGAGCACCAACAGTAGTTCAGCCCCCGCAGCCAGTGCCTGATCGGCAGCATCGGCTTCCCACACGTCGGCACAGATATTGACGCCGCAACGCACCCCTTTAAGCGTAAATACGCAAGGGGAGTCACCAGAGGTGAAATAGCGCTCCTCGTCGAACACCTCATAGTTGGGCAAACGATGCTTGTAATAAGTCGCGACACGTTGGCCGTTATCAAGCAGCGTTGCCGCGTTATAGCGGTAGGCGCCCTTTTCCTGCGGATGACCAACCAGCACGGCGATACCGCGCAAGCGGGCGGCAAGCAAATCGAGTTCGTGTTCGCAGGCTGCGTAAAAATCCGGGCGCAGCAAAAGGTCTTCGGGCGGATAGCCACAGATCGCCAACTCCGGCGTAAGCAGTAGATCTGCACCCTGCGCCCGGGCACGTTCCGCAAAATCAAGGATGCGTGCTGCGTTGCCGGCAAGATCGCCAACGGTGGCATTGATTTGGGCTATAGCTATTTTGAGTGACATAGAAAAACTATTGGCGCGCTGCTAAATTTGACGAAAAGAACAAAGAACAAACCAGTACTGCGAAGCGGGCAAAAGCCTGCGGAAAAAGGGGCGCTGATGCGCCCCTTTGTACAGTCGACGAAGATGACGTGATCAGAAGTTAGGCTTTTCCGAAGCTTCTGCGTAGCGCGCAACACCTTCCATGATTTCCTGCTTGGCTTCTTCCGTACCAAACCAGCCCTTGGTCTTAACAAACTTGCCTGGTTCAAGATCCTTGTAGTGCTCGAAGAAATGCGAAATCTGATCGAGCATGATCTTCGGAAAGTCACGTGGAGACTCAATGCTGTGGTACATCGGGGTGAGTTTATCGACCGGAACGGCAAGCACCTTGGCATCTTCACCGGCCTCATCGGTCATGCCCAGCATACCGATTGGGCGGCAGCGGACAACAACGCCGGGCGGCAAAGCAAACTGCGAGACAACCAGCACGTCGACCGGATCACCATCGCCCGCGATGGTATGCGGAATATAGCCGTAGTTACACGGGTAATGCATTGCTGTTGACATGAAACGATCAACAAAAATGGCACCGCTTTCTTTATCAACCTCGTACTTGACTGGATCTGCGTGCATCGGAATCTCGATGACGACGTTGAAATCATTAGGGAGTGACTTGCCGGATGGAACGCGATCTAGACCCATTTCTATCTCTCTTCAGGTAGCGAAAATTTAATTATACCGCTGCCGCGTATTTGAACTAGCGCCCGAATAAGAATCGACGGGATAAAGAGAATTTTTGTGGGAAGCACGAACGTAATCCTGCCAAAAATTATGTGCAGTTGACAATCTCGACATTAAAACTAATAATGCGAATCGTTCTCATTTGCTTATTCATTTTTTGGGGAATTACAATGATTAAAACAAACAAACTGCTGGTTGCCGCCAGCTTTGCACTAACCAGCCTGCTCGTCACACCAGCCTTTGCAGTCGAGTATCCGATTGGAACGCCGCAACAGCGCAACGGGATGGAGATTGCAGCCGTCTATTTGCAGCCGGTGACGATGGAACCGGAAGGCATGATGAAGAAAGCCGAGGAATCGGATATTCACATCGAGGCCGACATCAAGGCGCTGGGCAACAACCCGAATGGCTTTGAAGAAGGCGCGTGGATTCCCTATCTCGTCGTCAAGTTTGAAGTCACCAAGATCGACAGCAAGCAAAAGGTGGCCGGCGAATTCATGCCGATGGTCGCCAACGACGGGGCACATTACGGGGACAACATCAAGCTGTTTGGACCGGGCAAATACGCCGTCAAGTACACCATCCTGCCGCCGTCCGAAAACAAGCACGCGCATTTTGGCCGCCACACCGACCGGCTG
>CAJBIL010000514.1 GCA_903953145.1 uncultured beta proteobacterium | reverse complement strand
CATCCAAGCCCCGCCTTACTACCAGCCGCCTTGCCAGTTCTTCGTCTCTCACGATTTCGTGCCCATGACATTTCTCGTGGGCACGATCTTCACGAATCCAGTTCAGTTTCGCCAGACGTGGTTTAAAGGGCGCTTACGAAAGATCCTTATAAAACAAGACTAATGACCCTCTAAAACGGTCATCTTGTACCAAAATTGTTTCACGGATTTCTGCCGTGAAACATAAAAAGTAGCGCCCTGCATTAGCCACACCTGCAAATGTGCCATGGTTAGTGGTCACTAACGTAACAACCTGAAAGGAGTCGCAAAATGATCCAACGGTTTGAAATGAATCCTCTTTATTTGGCGCATCTATGCCGAAAGTAATAGATCAATAAAAAACAATTACTTAATGAATTAGGCCGTGGTTACAATCAGGTCTTGGGGTTTCGCGGAACGACGAATGTGCATCCCGCTTTTGGAAATAATCAAAAGCAAGCGAGCCTCCATCGTCACGCGGTTACGTTACTGCGTTCATCAAGGGGGATCGGAGATGAAGAGATCAATCGCCATGCGAGCGGCGGGGATCATTTTCCAAGCCGACAGTCAAGCCTGCCAACACAAGCGTCGCTCCCGCTGGCTTACGGGAAAGATATTCACTCCACGGCTGATTGCTCCAAAACACATACTGCGTCGCCTTCTCATCATGGTGTTGGGCGCGTCCTTCTCGGCAATCGCATCCCCTGAAATAGCAGTAAGCCAGCAAGTATGGATTGAATTCAGCAATGGCGAAAAGGCCACGATCCTTTCCAAGTTTCCAAACATTGAAATCATTCCCTCCGAAGCCGTTGGAATCATCCAATCTGTACAAGCAGTCAACCGGTCTACACCCGGCACGAATTCAGGTGCCGCCTTGGGTGGCGCTCTTGGACAAACACTCTACGTAGACAGAGCCCTTAAAGGTGGCGGCAATAACTACTCGGCCACTTCGCAACTTGGAGCTGCTCTTTTGGGTTCTGCTCTTGGCTCCAGTCTCGATTCAGCCCCGCAAGTTCATTTTGTATTCAACTACGCAGTTAAAACGCTCGACGGACAAATACGCGAGGTCAGAGTCGGGTCTGGGGATGAATTCACCCGACCTGTCGGGCAATGTGTATTTTTGCCAACTATAACCGTCGCCCCCGTAAGCCTTTGCAATTTGGACAAAGTCCAGTTGCTCCGAAAACTTAGTGCATTGTCACAAGCACCAGAAGACGCAGTTATCACACATGAAACAACAGGGATAAATGTTAACTGTCGCATACCGGGAGTCGGCATGATGCGACTCGAAAAAAATGTCTGTATCCAGATGGAAGGCGTAATCGAGAAATGAAAATACTTACTGCAATGACTGTTGCATCGTGCGGACTGATATTGGCGTCATGCGCGGCCAAACCAATAGTTATGGGCGACAGCACGCTTCAACAGAAAGTCGTGAGCTTCCCAAAGCAAGGGCAGCAAGTGCATGTCGTTGTCGGCGGGATCGTTCATCTAAAAGCTGACTATCAAAACACCTATGCATATAGGCTAGCATCCCCGCTCTCAATAGGTTTCATGTTAGGTAGGGTGACCGTATCCAACCAAGAGCGACTTTCCCAGGCGTCTCTGGATGGCGAGGCGGTGTTCTGTACCAGTTCAAAAGTGTATTCAGACCCGATAACTGGCCCTGTTAAAAGGGCTTGCTTCCTGTCTGCAGAAAAGGGCAAATTCAATAACCTGAAAGTTGCTCCGGGCGAGGTCTGGTTCAACAAAGAACTCACCCCGCCTGTCGATTACGTTGGTTTCGAGCTGGCGTATAGCACAGGCGGAAAGCCATTAAAACGAGAGCTAATTTTTGAAGGGGGTCAAAAAGAGTCTCTGCTATTTACTGAAAAAATTTATGAGACCTCAGTTGAGACCGCAAGCAGAGCAAAGCCGCTACTGGCCAAAGTTGATGCGGTTCCTAGCAAGGTGACACTAGACGGGGCTGAGATTACCTGTAGTGAACGCGATCTGATCTGACAGGTGACCCGTTTATGGTGCGGGGAATGTCAGTTCAAATTGAGGTTATCGACTTTTTCTGTCCACACCTCCTTTCCATCGATCATAGTCTGCAAGGGAGTGCGTCCGCAACACAT
>CAJBIL010000513.1 GCA_903953145.1 uncultured beta proteobacterium | reverse complement strand
CGCTACAGCGCCAACGGTTGATGCCAGTCTGCTGACCGCAGCACAGGCTGAAAATGCGCGCCTGATCGCGATGTTGGAAGCGCATGGCATTGACTGGCGATTGCCGCCGGAACCCATTTCCGTCAAGGCCACTCCGGTGGAATCGTCCCTGTCGAAGCCACAGAAGGTTGCGTTGTTTCGTGGTCTCTTCAGCGGTCGAACCGATGTTTTTCCGGAGCGGTGGGAAAACAAATCCAAAGGCAAATCGGGCTACTCACCAACGTGCGCCAACCTTTGGGTTGCTGGACTATGCAACAAGATGAACATCAAGTGTTCTGATTGCTGTAACCGAAAGCTTGTCCCATTGTCGGATTCGATCCTGTACGAGCATTTGATTGGTAAGCGCACCATTGGCGTTTATCCACTGCTGACCGACGACACCTGCAATTTTCTGGCTGTCGATTTCGACGAAGCTGACTGGAAGTCGGATGCACTGGCTTTTCGCCAGTCATGCGTTGAGCTGGGCGTGCCCGCTGCTCTGGAGATTTCAAGGTCTGGTAACGGAGCGCATATCTGGATATTTTTCTCTTGCTCCGTTCCGGCGCGTGATGCACGCGCACTGGGCACGGCCATCATCAGCCACACTTGTGCCCGCACTCGACAACTGAAACTCACCTCTTATGACCGTCTTTTCCCAAATCAAGACACCATGCCCAAGGGCGGCTTCGGGAACCTGATTGCTTGTGTCCTTCCGGTAAGCGTGCATGATTTTTCTTGAGTCGCTTGGTATTGTCATGCTCCATATCAATCCTATGAATGGAGCAGGCGATGGCGACGATGTCCACACGAGACGGTATGCAGGGCGAGAGCCTTGAACAAGTCAAGGATCGCTTTGCGTTATGGCGCGCAGGACGCAAGCGCGGCGAACACATCTCCAGCGCCTTGTGGGTAGCTGCGGTGGGCTTGGTGGAGCAATACGGCCTGCAGCGGACCGCGCAAGAGTTGCGTGTCGACTGCGAGGGGCTCAAGAAACGCTCTACCCGTCATGCCGCAGTGGCAACGAGCAAGGCGGCAGCTCAGTTTGTCGAGCTGTTTGCGCAGCCAACGATGAGCGCCGCGTCGACGGTCGCGTGCATTGTCGAGATGGAGAATGCCAAGGGCTGCAAGATGCGCGTCGAACTTGCGAGCGTCGATAGCTTGGCAGGCCTGGCCAGTGCTTTCTGGAGCGTGCGATGATTCAGCTGACCCCGCATATGCGCGTTCTGGTGGCGGTCGCCCCAGTCGATTTTCGCGCAGGCATCGACGCCCTGGCCGCCATCTGCCGGCAACGGCTCGACGCCGATCCTTTCGGCGGCGGGTTGTTTGTCTTCACGAACCGGCGCCGCAACGCGGTCCGGGTCCTGGTCTATGACGGCAACGGATTTTGGCTATGCCACAAACGCCTGTCGAGCGGGCACCTGGCGTACTGGCCTGACGGCGTGGGGCCGGCCAGTGCTCTGCAGGCGTGCGAGTTGCAGGTGCTGCTGATGGGAGGCGATCCTACCCAGGCGAAGGTGCCGCCTGCCTGGCGCAGATTGCCGGTGGTGGCGTCACGCGCGCCGACGAGCCCACGTATGCCGGCGCCTCCACATGCGCGGGCGGTGGGTGCGTGATTGCGCCCAGCGCCGCCCCGTGGTTCCAGGGCAGCCATCGATGTGGGTGGGCCGCCACTTCGGCGCCATGGATTTGCAGCGCCTGCAAATAGTCGAAGGCGTTGGTCTTGCAGGACTCGCAGGTAAAGATCACGCTCATCAATATGTCACCGACGTCGGCACCATGCTGGGTTCGATAGAACAGAGAATTTTTGCGATAAATAATCGCCTTCTTTAAAATTCTTTCCGCGATGTTATTGTCCAGTGGCGCCCCGGCTTTCCTGTAAAACAACGTGAGGCCCATCCAGTGCTTGAGCATGTAGCGCATCGCCTTGCCTAGGCCGCAATTGGGCTCGACCTCATGGTCTGCCAGTTGCTTTCTCATCCATTTTTTGAGCGCCAGCATCAGGGGGCGGCTATGGGTGCGGTGATGCTGCAGGCGATCCAAGTCCGACATCCCCATGTCTTTGGCCTCTTGATCAATCCGGTACACACTGGCGAACACTTCAATGATGTCGCGGCAGGCGTCAGGGAAATTCTCCGCCACATCGACAAACTGACGACGCGAATGCGCCAGGCATAGGGCGAGGAAGCTCAGGAAGTCGCCTTTGGTATTCGCCGCCAGGGCGTCACACATTTGCATCGGCACGGGCAGTCCCTGGGCCCGATGCGCCAGCACTTTCTCCATATTCATCCCCGAATGCGCCGCGCCGGTGAAGAACAAGATCACTTTCACGTCGCCCAGTAGCGAGACGATGCCGGTGGTATTGATCGCCTTCATTGTTGGCAGCGCCTTGCCTGCGGCTTCGGCCTTGGCACGGCGTGCGCCCATCAGATCGAGAATGCGCGCCGTCGTGTCATCGTTATGCAGCAGTCTGCCCTGCGCCGCTTGCACAATCATTGCCTCGTACACAAGGCGCGGCCCCGCAGAGGCCATTCTGTCCAGCTGATCCCACTGCGTGGACTTGGGCATAGGCATCTGCATGCTCGACTGCAGCCGATCAAGACGGTGGTATGGCATGCCGCTGCCATAGTGAAGCAACGCCAGAACGGTGGCGCAGCTCGGTTCGTACTTTACCGTCGACATGCCAAGCGGCAAGGGCGCGCGCACGGTGTATTCGCACAGGCGGCAACGCAGGCAGGCGCACCTGAGAATGGATGCCGTCAATGGGGGATTGCCCACCACCTTGACGAGAATTTTTGGCGGCGTGTCGTAGACCTTGCCGACGAGGCAATTCGGACAGGCATCGCCTGACTTCAGGCCTGGCACGGGGATGTCAAAGACCTGCGCACCCGGGTATGCGGTGGCGCCGTTGCGGCCATGCCCCTTGTGTTTCTTGGGCGTCTTGCCAACACCGGCCGACGGCGCGCTCGAATCATCCGGTGTCGGTTCTGTGGGGCGCTCGGCGTGGTCACTCGCGCCATTAGTGCCGGTGCCGATCAACTTAAGAACATTGGCCGTGCTCTCGGTGCGCTTGCCGAACAGCATGTGGGATAAGCGTTTGAGCGAGGTCCTTGCGTTCTGCAACGCTTGCATGACATAGAAGAAGGTGCCAAGCACGCCTTCAAGCAGTTGGTATTGCTCGGCTGAGAATGTCGGCTTGGCCTGAGCCAAGAGGGCGTCGAGCTCTTCCTGGGTGGCAGTCAGGAGCTTGGCCTCCTTCATGGCGCGACATGCGCCAGGCGTTGACGAAAGTCTTTGACCAGCGGCAAGCCCAGCACGTCAGCCGACCACTTCAACACCACAAATTGCAGCGTTGCACCCAGGCCCCAGAAAATCGTGGTG
>CAJBIL010000512.1 GCA_903953145.1 uncultured beta proteobacterium | reverse complement strand
TTGCCCTGCTCAACCACCTTGGTATCGCCCGTGACAATCGGCACACCCGCTTCCTTTGCGGCATGCGCCATCGACTCGACGATGCGCGCCAGATCGCCGAGCGGGAAGCCTTCCTCAAGAATGAAACCCGCCGCCAGATAAAGCGGCGTCGCACCCATCACGGCCAGGTCGTTGATCGTGCCATGCACCGAGAGACAGCCGATATCGCCGCCGGGGAAAAACAGTGGCGAGACGACATGACAATCAGTGGCCATCACCAGCCGCCCCTTCGGCATCGGCATCACCGCGCCATCATTGCCCTGCCCCAGATATTCATTGCCAAGATGCCTGGCGAACAATTCCTCGATCAACTGCACCATCGCCCGCCCGCCGCTGCCGTGCGTCATGTCGACGCGGCCATGCTTCAGATCAAGCGGACGAACGTAGCCTTTGCGAATTTCAGTCATATCGAACGCTCTCTTTAACCACGGCGTGCACAGCGAACGCGGCGAAAAACACAGGGATTTCGCCGTCCCTCTTCAGGGAGGCTTCGCGCTGTTCGCTGTGCCCGCCGTGGTTAATCATTCTGTACACGCCACATCCTTATAACGACCATAGGTGTAATGCGCCGCGCAAGCACCTTCTGACGAGACCATGCACGAGCCGACCGGATTCTCGGGGGTGCAGACGGTGCCGAAGATTTTGCAGTCCTGCGGCCGTTTGACGCCACGAAGAATCGCGCCGCATTCGCAGGCCTTGTTATCGGGCACGGTTTTGTAGGCGATATCAAAACGCTTCTCGGCGTCGAACGCTGCGAACTCCTTGCGGATGCGCAGCGCGCTGTACGGCACTTCGTTGAGGCCGCGCCACTCGAACGAGCGGCGTAGCTCGAACAACTCCGAAACGAGGTTCTGCGCCTTCAGGTTGCCGTCGCGCGTCACCGCCCGCGAGAACTCGTTTTCAACCACTGCACGGCCTTCATTGACCTGCTTGACCAGCATCAGCACGGCCTGCATCACGTCGAGCGGCTCGAAGCCGGCGATCACCACCGGCTTGCGGTATTCCTCGGCAAAGAACTCGTAGGGGCGGCTGCCGATGATCGTCGAGACATGCGCCGGGCCGATAAAGCCGTCGAGTGGTACGGTGCCCCATTGGCGCACTTCAGGCGATTCGAGGATGTTGCTGATCGCCGCTGGCGTCAGCACATGGCAGCAGAGTACGGAAAAATTCTTCAGCCCAAGGGCCTGCGCCTGCTTGATCGCCACAGCAGTTGGCGGCGTGGTTGTTTCAAAGCCGATAGCGAAAAAAACGACCTGCTTTTCCGGATTCTGCTGCGCAATGGTCACCGCATCCGCACTCGAATACACCATGCGAATGTCGCCACCGCGCGCCTTCGCCTTCATCAGCGAAAGGCTGTCGGACGCCGGCACGCGCAGCGTGTCGCCGTAAGTGCACAAGATCACACCCGCTTCGAGCGCCAGACGGATCGCCATGTCGACACGGCCAATCGGCAGCACGCAGACCGGGCAGCCGGGGCCGTGGATCATGCGCACATTCGGCGGTAGCAGGTCGGTCACGCCGTAGCGCGAAATGGCATGCGTATGCCCGCCGCAGAACTCCATGAAATGATATTTACGATCCGGATCAGCAATCAGCCGGATCGCGGCGGCCAGCCCCCTGGCCAGCTCGCCGTCGCGGAATTCGTCGATGTATTTCATCAGCCGACGGCGGTAGCCGACGCTTCAGCCAGCGCTGCATCGCCCAACTCGGCGAAGAGCGCCAGCGTCCTGTCGGCCTCTTCAGGGTCGAGCCGCGTCAGCGCGTAACCGACATGCACAATGACGTAATCGCCGACGCCGACATCTTCAACCAGCGCCAGCGAGATCTCCTTGCGCATGCCGGAGACGTCGATCATCGCCTTGTCGTCGGCAAGCATTTCAACGATGCGGCAGGGCAAGGCGAGACACATTCTAGACTCCCTATTTCTTACGTTTAACCAGATGTTGCGAGGCAATCCACGCTTGGCCAAGCGACAAACCACCATCGTTCGGCGGCAGACGACGCGCTTCAAGCAAATGCAAGCCATGTGCGCCAAGCCGCGAACGCAGGCCGCGCGCCAATATCTGGTTCAGGAAGCATCCCCCGTTACCAACGACCGTGCCGTCACCCGGCGTTACCGCATGCACCCAGTCGGCCAGCGCTGCGATCAGTGTCGCGTGGAAAATCGCAGCGCCGCGTTTGGCGTCTTTTTCATCGGCCAGCACGGCAAAAAGCGGCAATAGATCAAGGCAGCCATTTTCAATTCGCCAGCCATGATCGAAGGGCAAAATATCGCCATAACGCTCGGCCAGCCCTTCAAGCAGCATCGCCGCCTGACCTTCAAAAGCCATCACCGATCGAACCCCGAGCAAGCCGGCTGCGGCATCGAATACACGGCCAAGGCTCGATGTTTGCGGGCAATTGATATCACGCTCAAGCATTTGCGCGACGGTTGGCGCGGCATGCTGGCCGGCGAAGCGTTGCGCGATTTCATTCCCGCGCCCAAGTTGATGCAAAACGGCTGCAGCCATGCGCCAGGGCTCCCGCGCGGCACGGTCACCACCAGGCAATGCCAGCGGTACCAGGTGCCCAAGCCGCTCAAAGCCAACGCCATCGACACGCAGCAACTCGCCCCCCCAGGCGCCACCGTCAGTGCCAAGACCAACACCGTCAAGTGCCAGCGCAATCACCGGCGCCTGTACGCCATGCTCCGCCAGCACTGAAGCTGCATGGGCATGGTGGTGCTGCACACCCAGCGCACGAATACCTCGCTGACGGGCAAAATCAGCTGCAAAACGCGTTGAATGAAAGTCCGGGTGCAGATCGTGCGCGACAATCTCCGGCGAGACTTGGAGAAACTTGAGTAGCTGGCCGATGCTTTCTTCAAAGAAACTACAGGCGGCGGCATTATCAAGATCGCCAATATGCTGCGAGACAAAAGCCTCGTCGCCACGCGTAACGCACACCGTATTCTTGAACCAGCCCCCGACCGCCAGCACCGGTGGGCCGGCATGCGGCAGCTTGATGGCGCGTGGCGTATAACCACGGGCCCGGCGAATGAACTGCACGCCACCCGGGGCAATACGTACCACCGAATCATCACAACGGGTCACGATGTCGCGCTCATGCATCAGGAAGGCATCGGCAATACCGGACAGCCGTAGCAGTGCCTCTTGGTTATCAATAACCAGCGGTTCGCCACCGGGATTGGCACTGGTCATCACCAGCGCCAAATCCTGCGTCAAATCAATCCAGCCAAGCCCTGCCGGGCGGCCGGCGGCTTCATGGAACAGCAGATATTGCAGCGGGGTGCTTGGCAACATGACGCCGAGCCAGGCCAAGCCAGGCGCCACGCCAGGCAATGCCTCATCACAACTATTGCGCTTCTTGAGCAGGATGACCGGTCGTTCCGGCAGGCTCAGCAAGCCGGGTTCGCCAACGCCCATCTGGACAAAAGAAGCCGCCGACGGTGGGCTGGCAAGCATGACTGCGAAAGGTTTTTCCTCCCGCTGCTTACGTTCCCGCAAAATGGCCACCGCGGCAGGATTACGCGCATCACAGGCCAGGTGAAAGCCGCCAAGCCCTTTGATGGCAACAATCTTCCCTTCACGCAGAAGTTTTAATGCAGCAGCAACCGGGTCACCGGATTGCAACTGGCCTTCGGCGTTGAGCAATGTCAGTTGTGGCCCACATTTCGGGCAGCAATTAGCTTCTGCATGAAAACGTCGGTCATCGGGGCGCCGGTATTCGCTCTGGCACTTATTGCACAGGACAAAGGGCTTCAGGCTGGTACGCGCACGGTCATAGGGCAAACTTCGACTGATCGTGTAACGTGGGCCACAATGGGTGCAGTTGGTAAAAGCATAGCGCCAGCGACGCCCCGCCGGCTCGAACATTTCAGACAGACAGTCGCGACAGACCGTTGTGTCATGGCCAATCATCGTCACAGCACGGCCACCACGACTCTCAATGATCACAAATTCTTCTGCCGAATGCTCCGTTGCTGTCTCACGCGCCACCACAGCGTCGATGCGTGCGAGAGGCGGCGCATCGTCTTTCAGGCGTTGAAGCAGATGATTCACCTGCGCCACCGCGCCGCAAACCTCAATTTCGACCCCGCGCGAATCATTACGCACCCAGCCGGTAAGCGCCAGTTCGTTGGCCAGACGCCAGACAAACGGACGAAAACCGACGCCCTGAACCACGCCGCTGACTCGGATACGCTGACAAATCATGCTATTCGACATCTTATTGCTGCACGCTGACGGCAAGCCTTGCCTCTAGCTCGGCGACACGTCGCTTGAGCGCAGCGATGGTTTCCTGCTTTCCGGCTTGCTGCCCGGCGCACCCCGCTTCCAGCCAGTCCAGCCATTGCGTAAAGCCCTCACCGGTGGTCGCTGATACCTGAATCACCTGCAACGCCGGATTAACGCGGCGCGCATACGCAATGGCCAGATCGGTTTTGAACGACACATAGGGCAGCAGATCAATCTTGTTGAGCAGCATCAGCG
>CAJBIL010000511.1 GCA_903953145.1 uncultured beta proteobacterium | reverse complement strand
GTTTTCCTGCATCTCGGCCGGCGGCTCGCTGCTGTTTTTCTCGTCACAGGTGTATAGCGGCGTGTTTCTCAAGAGCGTTGTCAAGCTTGATCCGCAACTGACCGGCACGCTGGTGATGAGCGCGACGCTGCTGCTCTTCCCGCTAACGCTGCTCTGCGGCTGGTTATCGGATCGCGTTGGCCGGCGGCCGATCCTGCTCGCCGGCCTGCTGCTCGGCGCACTATCGATTCTGCCGGTTTTTCACGGCCTGCTGCATTACGGCAACCCGTCGCTTGAACGCTTCAACCGTGACGTCGCCATCACGCTGTACGGCGAACACTGCGACTACAACCCATTTGTTACAGCCACCCACCCCTGCGAGCGCAATCAGGATTTCCTCACCAAGCTGGGCGTGTCGTACCGCCTCGCGCCATCACTCGAAACAGGGCAAACGCAGATCAAGATTGGCAACCAGCCCGCCATCAGCGGCTACCAGCCCGACGCGGTCAAAACCGCATTGAAAGCCGCCGGCTGGACGGACATCGCCAATCCAGCGGAGGTCGATCACATGATGATCATCCTGCTGCTCTTTATCCCGGTGATCGCTGTGGCGTTAATTACCGGCCCGCAAACCGCAACGCTCGCCGAGCTGTTTCCGGCACGTATGCGCTACACGGCGGTGGCCTTGCCGCACAACCTTGCCGCCGGCTGGATTGGCGGCCTCTCACCCTTCATGGTGACGCTGATCAGCGTGCAGATGGGCGAATCGCTGGCCGGCTTGTGGTATCCGGTCGGGCTGCTCGGCATCGCGTTTGTGATTGGTGCGATTTTCCTGCCGGAAACGCGCAATGCGGCGCTGGATGTTTGACGCCTGAGCAAACACAATCGTCAGGCGCTATTTATCGTCACTGAAATAGCACTCGAAAAAAGCGCAACCACGTTGCGGCAACCAGGACGGCATGCGATAGAAACGCTCACGAATGGGCTGCAAAACACGTTCGTGATACGCCACGTAATTAAAGCCCTGCCCAAGCACGATGTAGAAGCGCGCCCCCTGCACATCGAACTCACGGAAGTCGACCTGCTGGAAAAAGGCAGCGTAGTAAGCCTTGTCCGGCAGACTCTTGCGCAACACCAGAATGTTTCGCCCATTCTGCGCACGCCAGTCGGTCAGGAAATCGTCCTGCCGCGCATGAAATGAGCCCTCGCCGAAGACGGCAAACGGGCGTTGCGCATGATAGGCCAACGTCGCGGCAGGCGAGTAACCATCCATCGAAAAACTATAATCAGCTGCATAGGGTTCCAATTTCTTCAGTAACTCTTCAGCACGCACCGTAAGAACCACGCCATCGTAGGCGGCACTTTTTTTCCACGTATCCAGTGGGAGCAGCGCAATCACAGCAATCACCAGCACATGCAGTGCAGCAAAGACAGCTGACCATGTAACCAATCGCGTCAGGGATGCCTGGGGTAACGCAATCGCCGCAAGCACGATCAGAAAGGGAATGAATGACACCAGCCAGTGCAGACCGACCGAGCGCGTAAAGGACATGGCAGCAAACAACGTACAAGGGACAAGTGCCAGCCATAAAACCGTATTCGCCTCAACGCTGCCCTGCACCGCCTGACGAACCGTAGCACGATGCTGCCACAGCGCGAGGAGCAACCATGGGGTGGCAAGATAGGCAAGCGAAACCCCGTAAAGCAGCGGGTTTTGCCATGACAGCCCGGCATCGCCGTGGCGATTGATGAAATTAAAAAGAATGTTCACCCAGCAGTGGCTGCTGTTCCACCACAGGTTGTAGATCGGTGCGGGCAGTGAGGCTGCGAGCAGCACAGCGAAGCCAATCCAGCGGCCGACATCACGACGGATAAACAGCACATGAACAAGGTAGGCAATACCGAGCAGTGCAGCGAAATATTTACCGAGGAAAGCAAGACCGAGTAAGGCGCCGGCTGTGGCATACCAGAGCAGCGAGGCACGACGCTGTGCCTTCACATAAGCCAGCGCTGAAAGCAGTGTGAACAGGATGACCGGCGTATCAGTGGTGATCAATACATTCCAGACATCAACCGGTGCCAGCAGCACGAGCAGTACAGCTGTGCGGGCGCGTTCAATGCCGTGCGGACGAACCAGCCACCAGGCGCCGGCAGCCAGGATCAGCGGCAGCAACACCGCCGGCAGACGCAGCACCCATTCGGTGCGGGAGACAGCAAGCAGCGCACTGAGCCACCAGCCGACCATCGGCGGATGATCGTAATACCCACCCGCCGGATGCTCCCCCCAGAGAACGAAATAGGCTTCGTCGCCGGTCATCGGTAGCACTGTGGCGAACCAGAAACGAAACGTTAAGAGCGCTAACAGTCCGGCCCAAGTCAGCAGGCTGATCGAAAAAAAGTTAAGCGCTTTCAACGCAGAGAGCGCAAGTTTACGACGCAGCTTCGATCAGCCGCCGCGCACGCACACCCTGTGCGAGGATTTCCAGTACGGTGATCGAATCATCCCAGCCGATACAGGCATCGGTAATGCTTTGACCATGAACGAGTGTCTGGCCGGGAACAAGATCCTGGCGACCTTCAACCAGATGTGATTCGATCATGACGCCCATGATGCGCTCTTCTCCAGCTGCCAGCTGTGCCGCAGTATCCTTGGCAACCTCAATCTGACGCTTGAACTGCTTGCTGCTGTTAGCATGCGAGAAATCGACCATGAGACGCGCAGCGAGGCCGGCTGCGGCGATTTCCTTGCTGGCTGCATCGACGTGCGCAGCATCGTAGTTCGGCGCCTTGCCGCCACGCAGGATGACGTGGCAATCCTCATTGCCGGTCGTCGAAACAATCGCCGAATGACCGGCCTTGGTCACCGATAAAAAGTGATGCGGCGACTGCGCGGCACGGATCGCATCAATGGCGATACGCACATTACCGTCAGTGCCGTTCTTGAAACCCACCGGGCAGGATAAGCCGGAAGCCAGTTCGCGGTGCACCTGCGACTCGGTAGTGCGCGCGCCGATGGCACCCCAGGCAATCAGATCGGCGGTGTACTGTGGCGTAATCGTATCGAGAAACTCTGTTGCACAAGGCACACCAAGATCGTTGAGTTCAAGCAGCAATCCTCGCGCCAGACGTACGCCCTCATTGATGCGGAACGAGCCATCCAGACGCGGGTCATTGATCAGTCCTTTCCAGCCGACCGTGGTACGAGGCTTCTCGAAATACACGCGCATGACAATCAGCAGATCATTCTCGAAGCGGGCAATTTCCTTGTGCAGCTTTTTTGCGTACTCAAGCGCAATCTCGATATCGTGAATCGAGCAAGGCCCGATCACCACCAGCAAGCGGTCATCAGCACCGTGCAGGATGCGATGAATGCCCTGACGCGCATCAAAGGTCGTCTGCGCTGCGCGCGCGCCAACCGGGAACTCGCGGAAAACGTGCGCCGGAGGCACCAGCTCCTTGATTTCCTTGATGCGAAGATCGTCGGTGTTCGGCTTGCTCTGCAACGTCATGAGGCTTCCTCTAGCAAATGGGGGATGATGATCAAAGAGGCTTGATTTTACGCGAAAAAACGCGAAATTTGTGTGCTGCGGAATTCAAAAATGATGGAATCTGAGCGTATTCGCCAGCGCCATATCCACTGGCAAAAGCTACCAGCGACGCAAAGCACCTGGGTAACGGTGCGGTACCAAAGGGCCGTAACAGCCATCTCCCCCCAGCCGCGCCAGCTGGCGCTCCTGCACACGCGCTTCGGCGATCTCGACAGCACATTTCTGATCGCGCTCGACGAGCAATTTAGCCAGATCAGCGCGCAGTGCTTTTTCACGCCCCTCATGGATCGACTCAAGTACCGCCAGCGGCAGGCCCCGCGCGTGTAGATCAAGCACCTGTGCGGGTGTCAGGTCAAAACGTGCTGAAGATTTGCGGACACGCTCAAGAATAGCCTCGACGCTTGCGCCGGATCTGGTCATCGAAACCAAGTCATCCGGCGTCAGTCGGGGCGTATCGGGCGCCAGACGCGCCATCTCCTCGGTCGAGAGACGCGCCAGCCTCGGCGTAGCGGTGCCATCAGAGGTGGTTACACACCCCGCAAGCCCGACAAGCAGCACAGCAGCAATCAGTACAGATAAGCCGCAAGACCGGGCAGGCATGGCGCGCTATCGGGAAGACTTCTCGTACAAACCAACCACATTCTCCATCGTCTGAAGAATGCGCTCGCTGGTCGTCGCCACATTGGTCGCCAGCGTTTTGTCAGTGCTGATACGCTGGTTTAGTGCATTTTCGAAGAAGAACCATTGCTGCTTTACAAGCTCGAGCTCTTCACGCAATGCCTGGGTGTTGCTCGGTGCAGCGCTCAACTCAAGCAATGCGGCCGAAAATTCCTTACGGGACTTTTCAACTTCAGGACTCAGCTGATTGCCGCCGACGTTCCATGCCGCCGCCTGATAAAACTTTGCCATCCGCTGCGAAAGCATGCGCTGACGGCCGGAGATATTAACCAGGCGACCGGAAGTAGTACCGGCGTGTTTTTCAAGCTGCACCGTACCCTGATGCGCCAGCGCCAGGACCTCTTCGGAAAGCTCAAGCACCTTCTTGCCGTTCGCCTGATTCGGCGCGGCACCAACCAGCGCATCCTTGTAGGCCAGCCAGGATTTTTCGAGCTTTTGATAGGTATCCTTGATTTCCGGGGTTGGTGCAAAGTTTTTCAACTCAACCAGTTGTCGGTCGAACAACGAAATCGAGGCATCCAGTGCGCTCTTTGAACGATCCGTATCGACGCCCAAACCGACCTGGAAGTAAGCCTTGGCCATGCGTTGCGACAACATGCGCTCACGCCCGGCTTTATTGATGGCCGAGTTGATGTCGGCGATCTGCGCCTGGGCAAAACCGCTGAAGGAAATAAAGCCGAGCAGAAACACGGCTGAAATACTACGGCGAATACTGAGAAAGCGCGAAAAGTTCAGCATGTCATTGATGCTCCATAAAACAAGCCGGTCATCCACCAGCCGATTGAAAACCAATCAAAGCGTTCAGGCCGTGCCGCCCACCGTCAGCCCGTCGATGCGCAGTGTTGGCTGACCAACGCCAACCGGCACGCTCTGCCCCTCCTTGCCACAAGTGCCGACCCCAGGATCGAGGCGCATGTCGTTGCCGATCATCGAGACACGATTCATCGCTTCCGGCCCGTTGCCGATCAGGGTGGCGCCTTTCACCGGGCCGGTCAATTTACCGTCTTCGATCATATAAGCTTCGGACATCGAAAAGACAAACTTACCGTTGGTGATATCAACCTGGCCACCCCCAAAATTCACGGCATAAATCCCTTTTTTAACCGACTTGATAATTTCTTCAGGCGTTTTATCGCCGGCCAGCATGGTGGTGTTGGTCATGCGTGGCAGCGGCAGATGCGCGAACGACTCGCGCCGGCCATTGCCAGTAGTTGCAACACCCATCAGGTGCGCATTCATGCTGTCTTGCATATAGCCTTTGAGGATACCGTCCTCGATCAGCACCGTGCGCTGCGTCGGATTACCTTCATCATCAATATTCAGCGAGCCGCGACGATCCGGAATCGTTCCGTCGTCCACCACTGTCACACCCTTTGACGCAACGCGTGTACCGACCCGGCCGGCAAAAGTAGAACTACCCTTACGATTGAAATCGCCTTCCAGCCCGTGACCGACCGCTTCGTGCAACAAGATACCGGGCCAGCCGGAACCCAGCACAACAGTCATCGTACCTGCCGGGGCAGGACGTGCATCAAGATTGGTCACCGCCTGATGCACTGCCTCCCGCGCATAAGCGCGCAGCACGGTATTACTGAAATAACTGTAATCGGTACGTCCACCGCCGCCCGACGAGCCTTGCTCACGCTTGCCGTCATCGCCTTCAACGATCACCGTGACCGAAACGCGAACCAGCGGGCGAACATCCGCCGCCAGCCGACCATCACTCCCAGCCACCAGCACCACCTCATACTCACCGGCAATGCTCGCCATGACCTGCGAAACGCGCGGATCTTCTGCACGGGCATAGGATTCAAGCCGCTCAAGCAATTTAACCTTGGCCGTGGCGTCCAGTGAAACCAGCGGATCACACGGCACATAGAGCGCATGCCCGATTCTTTTACTCAACGCCGGAATACGCCGCTGCTGACCCGCAGCAGCAATCGCCCGTACCGCAGCAGCAGCATCGCCCAGTGCCAGCGCACTGATATCGTCAGAGTAAGCAAATGCGGTTTTTTCGCCGGAAATGGCGCGTACGCCGACGCCCTGGTCAATATTGAAACTACCCGACTTGACGATGCCCTCCTCCAGACTCCAGGCCTCGGAACGGCTGTACTGGAAGTAGAGATCAGCGTAATCAACGTCATGCGCCATGATCGTGCCAAAAACCTTGTTCAAATCCTTGGCATCAAGGCCATAGGGCGTCAGCAGTGTTTTTTGTGCCTGCACGAGCAGGGATTGGGCTTTTGCGGTCATTGGTTTTCCAATTTGCGACAATTCAAAAAAATCAGTTCATTAACCACGGCGAACACAGCGGGCACGGCGATAAAACGAATTACAAATTACGGGTAACTACGCCTCATGATTTTCGCCGTATCCGCCGTGCAAACTGAGGCTAAACCGTTTTTACATTCAAATCACATCACCCGATGCTTCAACGCCGGCAGGCTAGTGCGGATTTCGGTTATACGGGCTTGATCAAGTTCACCGATCACAATGCCGGGCCCTTTGGCTTTGCGGTCAAGAATATCGCCCCAAGGGTCGATCAACATGCTGTTTCCATGCGTTTCCCGGCCGTTTTCATGCCTGCCGCCCTGCGCCACCGCCAGTACATAGCACTGGTTCTCAATGGCCCGGGCGCGGAGTAGAATTTCCCAGTGCGCCCGACCGGTAGTTTCGGTGAAGGCGGCAGGGATTACCATCAAATTCAGGACACCAAGTGCGCGATAAAGCTCCGGGAATCTAAGATCGTAACAAATCGAAAGGCCGACGCGTCCGAAAGGTGATTCAAAAGCAACCGGTCGGCTACCGGCTTCGATGGTCGCGCTCTCGTTATAGCGCTCCTCACCTTTCTGGAAGCCAAAGAGGTGAATTTTGTCATAGCGGGCGATACGCACACCCTGCGGATTATAGGCCACGCTGGAATTGAGCACTTTTTTCGGGTCAGCGGCAAACAGGGGAATTGAACCGCCAACCAGCCAGATGCCGTGCTTTTGCGCCATTCCAGCGAGAAAATCCTGAATCTGCCCAACGCCATCCTGCTCACGCACCTTGACCTTGTCGCCCTCATTCATCCCCATGATCGGAAAATACTCAGGCAGCGCAACAAGCCCCGCGCCCTGATTAACGGCCTCTGCCACCAGGCTTGCCGCGATGCGCAGGTTGTCCTCAACACGCGGCGTTGAAATCATCTGCACGGCCGCAACCCGAATATTCTGCAATGGCTGCTGCGGATTACTATTGGGCAGGTTCATTAGCAGCTCCAGTTACTTGTGAAGGCGCACCTGAAGTTTCCGGCGGGCGCGGTACAGCCTGCACAGGACGGTCGGTGCGATCAGTACGCGAGACTTTTTCGACTTTCGGGTCGTCCCACTTGCCGGTCACCAGATAATCAAAACCAAATATCTGATTGAGCGGATTCTGCAAAATCTTGTGCGCCAGTAATGCCGCAACACCAGCAATCGGATTGACCAGCGCCACGCCGAGCGCAGCACTCCCGCCCAGATCCGGCTGCACATTAACCTCTAGACGCTGAGTTTCATGGTCCAGATCCGCTTCACCGCGCATTAGCACGCGCGCGGCAGGGCCGTCGATTTGCAGACGATCGGTTCGCATCAAACCATTCTTCACAGTGAGTTTGCCGCTAATCGTATCGAAGGCGAAGCCTTCGCTGAAAACATCACGGAAATCAAGCGTAATCCGACGCGGCAAGGCCTGCAAGCTGATCAGCCCGAGCAACTTACCGGCGCCGGGGTCCAACTTGAGAAACTGCCCGCGCGCCGCATCAACCTTCATCTCCCCGCTCAGCGTGGCGTAATCGAGATCAACCGGCGGGCCATTCCAGCCAACTTTCGCCTCCATCTGTGCTGTTCCCGCTTTCACTGTCCCCGGGAACCCAAGCCGGTCAAGCAACTTACCGACGTCGCCACTTTCAAGTTTGAACTCAAGCTGCGTGCGATTGCCCTCGGCAACTTGCCAACGCCCGCTCCCGTTCAAGCTACCGTACGGATTAACGATTTGAATCTTGTCGAGTTTCCAGAGACCGGCAGTGTTGCGAGCCTGTAACTCAAGCCGGCCAAAGCGCCGCGTGCCCACAGAAAAGTCATCGGCCACAATGTCGAATGCCGGCAATCCCGCAATCGCCTCGCCCGGCTCACCGGCCGACGGTACCGCCGGATCAACCAGCAAATGCTTTAGACGCGCACTGAGCTTGCCGTTTCCAGCCCCCTCCCATTGCAGATCACCGGCAGCCTCACGCGACACAAGGTGCATCTGCCAAAGTGCGGCACTCGCTGTTGCGCTGAAGTCCACGTCGGAAAAACGGCGTCCGAGAAGTTGCAACTCCGTCGCCTTCAGATTGATTGCATTGATCAGCGAGGCACTGGCTGAATCAGCAGAGGAAGCTGTCGAAGGCGCTACAGAAGTTGCTGTCGTGCCATTGCCACCACTGCTTGCCTGTAACTGACGCCGCCAATAATCGAGATCAACACGCTTGCCGGTTAAACCAAGTGTCAGTCCACGCTCGGGCAACTGCATTGGCCGACCGACCATGATGGCGCCACGCTCGGTGACAAAACCCTCGGCCTGCCGGCGACGGATCACCTGCAAACTCGCCACATTGCCCAAGCTCGCCCGCAGTTGATCACGCTGCACCGGCATACCACTGCGCGGTGTGACGGTGGGCAGCATTGTTTTTTCAAAATGCAGGTTGATGGACTCTGCCGCGTTCTTGTTGAAGGGCTCAGGCAGGCTCGATGACAGACCTACCAGTGTGGAATCAACCGTCAGATCAGCACTGCGTTTTTTAACGCGCACCTCGCCCCGATAATTGAGCGCGCCGGAAAGGTTATCAAAGAGCGGCAGATCAAGCTGTTTGCGCAGTTGCGCAACACTGAGCGATCCGTTGGCGCTGATCAACACCTTACCGTCGCCCTGTGTCGCTCCCTTGATCCTGAGTGGCCCGCCAAACAGCGTGGCATCGACCCCGGGCACCTGCAAATCGCGCTCACTGAAACGCAGTGTGCCATTGACCTGCTGCAAAGGCGGCAGCGCTGCATCAACCATCACCTGATTATCAAGAAAACGATAAGTACCATCGACTTTCGCTTCGCCGACCCTTGAATAGTCAAGCGGCATGGCCAGCCCGATATCCAGCCGACCGTTGCCAGACGCCTGCATTTCCTCAGTAAAATGATCAATACGGTCACCGACCGGGCTCTGTTCAATGAATTTGAGAAATTCAGCAGTCGGCCCTTCCGCCCTACCCTTGAGCTTGAGGTTTGATACCGGCGCATCGAAATCCGGGATTTCGGCCCGGACCTCCGACAACTGCGCGCCAAGAACCGTGCCGCGCTGCACATCGACGATCATCCCGGCCCCTTCAAAGCGGATATCCCCCTCGATGCCGGTAATTTTTGGCCAGCCCTGACCGTAATTCAGGGTCACGTCATGCACTTTCAGCGTCGACAAAAACTGCCCGTGCTTATGGTCAATAAACGGGAAATAGGCCAGATCACCCTTGACCAGCAACTTGACGTCACTCGCCCGACCGCCCAGCAAAGCATCGCGCACCCACTCACGGGCGTTAGCATTAACCGAATGCGGGATATAACGCCAGACGGCCTGCGCATCACCGCGCGTCATCGCTGCGCTCAAATCAATCGTACCCGGGCCATCGCCTGTTTGATGATACGTTCCCTGCGCGGAACCGGCCCACTCCGGCCCGGCAAACTCAACATGCGAGAGCTCCGCATCAAGCACCCCCTGTTTGATCTTCCACTTTGCCTGCGCACTGAGCGAATCAAGCGCAATCAGCGTCTCGGGAAGAATGCTCGGCAATTCAACGGTCGGTTTAATCGAGCGCAATGACGCACTGCCGCCCTGCTCGTTAGCCTCCAGCGCACCCGAAAGTGCAGAAAACCCCGGAAAGTAACCCTTGGCCCGCAGCGCGAGGTCGTCAAAATGCCCCTTCACCGAATAAGTTTGCAAGCGCTCGGCATCCCCGCGCCAGGCAGCGCGCAAATCGCTGATCCGCCCTCTGGGTGAGAAGTCCTTGAGCAACTGCCGTGACTGCGCATCGAGCGGCAAGTACGTCGCCAGATGAGCGAAAATACCCAAGTCAATCATGCTCGCCGTCGCGCTGCCACGGATTGATTTAGTTTCCGCATCCGGCTGCCAGTTAACGTGGAAATCGGTAGGCGCAATCTGCATCGCCTCATGCAACAAGCCATCGTCAGCACTCAAGGGCTTCGTAGTCAGCGCGATCTGCCGCCCGCTGACATCAAAACCGGTACCGGCATCCAGCAGTTTTAACGACAATCGCCCAGCCATGTGATCAAGCTCAAGCGACGGCAACTTGCTCGACAGGCGCACACTGACATCCGCCAGCGAAACATCCGCCGTCACCGTGCGTAACGCGCCATCGGCAAAACCAACCCAGGCCCGCAAGGCGCCACGGCCATGCGGCAAGGCCACTGGATAATCGATCCACCGACGCCAGACCGCCAGATCAGCGTAATCAATTTCGGCGAAAAGCTGGCCTTTCCACGCGCCAAGCTGCGCCAGATCGCTGCCGCGAAAATCACCACGCAGATCGATTTTCGAAGCAAGCTCAGGCGCCGGGAGTGCGTTCAGCCCGAAGCGATGATTCCGGCCATCATTGTCGAGGCCAAAATTGAGATCTTCAAGCACCAGCGCAGGCGCATTGCGCAGCGCATCTTCCCAAACCAGCGTCGCACCGTTGATCCGGATGCGCTTCTGCTTGAGGACCCAATCCCCCACCCCGCTATCAGCCCCTTCAGCATCAAGCGGAATACCGGCAACAAAAATCCGGCCATCCGTTTCCCGACGCAAATGCAGGGTCGGCTCATCGATCTGCAAGAGTCGCAACACAAGCTGCAACCTCGGCACCGACCACCATGAAAGCACTGTTTCAATGCGCGAAAAAGCCAGTGCCGGACGCCCCTGCTTATCGGCAACCTGCACATCAAGCAAAGTCAGATCAGGATTGATCCCCGCCCAACTGGCCTCGATCCGGCCAATGCTGACCACCTGCCCAAGCCCCTGACTGGCCAGTCGCTCGACATCGCCACGATAATTTTCGATATTAGGCAAAATGGCGTAACGCAACGCCAGCACCAGCAGGACGAAGCCGAAGTACACCAGCCAGAAGCCCCAGACCAGCGCGCGCCAGCCACCACGCACCGCCGGATGCGTGAGGAAAGGCAGCAAACGGTGAAAGCGGTGATAAAGCGCTGGGCGTAGCTCATCGTGATGCATCAGATGCCTGCCAGCCGCGAGGGATTTTGCACAAGTGTTCGGAGCGTCACTAAAATGTCGGAATACTTGATTAAACAATGGTGGGCGTAATTGTAACGGCTTTAGCGCCGGCAACCAGCGCAAACACCACCCACTCGCCGCACAGTGGCGATGGAAAAAAGGGAAAACGCACCATGAACACCGCTTTCTCAACAGACCCGGCATGGCGCCCCGCCCTGACGCACAGTCGCTACCTGCGCCAATTGCTCGAAGCCCGCCCGGAAATTGCCGTCTGGCTTGGCGAACACGCCGGACAACCGGTTGGTGCCGGGCTAATGCACGACTTTCTTGAGCGCATACCGGCCAATGACGACGATGCCCTGAAATGCGTCTTGCGGCAGTTGCGGCAACGGGTGATGGCCGCACTCATCGTGCGTGACCTTGGCGGCCTTGCCTCCCTTGCCGAAGTCGTCGAAACGATGACCGAACTGGCCGATGTCACCACTAATCACGCCCTCGGCTGGGTGCATCGCCAGTTAGCAGCGCAACACGGCGAACCACTCGACGCCCAGGGCAAGCCGCAACGCCTGATCATTGTTGGCATGGGCAAACTCGGCGGGCGTGAGTTGAACGTATCCTCGGATGTCGATTACATCTTCATTTACCCGGAAGAAGGCCAGACTGCCGGCAACCCTGAAAGTGGCCGCAAAATCGACACCTACGACTTCTTTGGTCGGCTCGGCAAACGCCTGATTGCAGCGCTGGGCGATGTAACGGGCGATGGACAGGTATTTCGTGTTGACATGCGGCTACGGCCGAATGGTGACTCCGGCCCGCTCGCCTGCTCGCTCGACTCGCTGGAAAACTACTTCATCACCCAGGGGCGCGAGTGGGAGCGCTACGCATGGATCAAGGCGCGCGTGATGAACGAGGGCGACAACCTGCAACCGGAATGGGCCAGCGCGCTCCAGAAAATTTCCCGCCCCTTTATCTTCCGCAAATATCTCGACTTTGGCGCAATCAACGCAATGCGAGATCTGCACGCCCAGATCCGCCGCGAAGTAGCCCGCAAGGACATGGCAGACCACATCAAGCTCGGCCCCGGCGGTATTCGTGAGATCGAGTTCATGGCCCAGGTTTTTCAGCTGATTCGTGGCGGGCGCGATGCCGGTTTGCAGATCAGGCCAACGCTCAAAGTGCTTGCCCTGCTCGTTGGCCGCCGTCTGCTGCCGGAAGAAAGCGTGTGCGAACTGAGCGAGGCCTACAACTTCCTGCGTCGCCTTGAACACCGGCTGCAATACGTGAACGACGCACAAACCCACATGCTGCCAACCGCAGACGAAGAGCGCCGGCAAATTGCCATTTCGATGGACTTTGCCGACTGGCCCGCCCTCCTCACCGTTCTGGATAGCCATCGCGCCAAGGTTGCCCGGCATTTCGGGCAGATATTTTCCGACCCGGAAGAAGGCGTGCATCGACTTGCCGGCCTGTGGTGCGGGCAAACGGAAGGGGATGACGCGCTGGAAATTCTCTCCGAACTCGGCTTTCATCAACCGAGGACGATGCTCGAGCGCCTGCAAGGGTTTCGCCAGAGCAGCCGCTATCTGCAACTACCGGCCAGCAATCGGGAACGGCTCGACGCACTTGGCCCACGCCTGATCGAAGCAGCATCGGCCACACCGACTCCGGACGCCACCTGGCAACGCGGCCTCGACTTCTTTGAAACAATCAGCAAACGGGGCGCCTATCTCGCCCTCTTGCAGCAATACCCGCAAGCACTCATGAAAGTTGCCGAACTGATCGGCAGCTCATCATGGGCTGCCGCCTACCTGACGCGCCACCCGATTCTGCTCGACGAGTTGCTCGATCCGCGCATCTACGAAGTCGATACCGACTGGCCAAACTTCAGCAACGCCCTGCGCGAGCGCCTCTCCGAATATGAGGACGACGCAGAGCGACAAATGGACATTCTGCGCGAAGCCCACCATGAAGAGGTTTTCCGCCTGCTGGTGCAGGATCTGGCCGGGCTGCAAACGCTTGAACGCCTCTCCGACCACCTCGCCATGCTCGCCGACATCATGGTGCAGACCACGCTCGACCTGTGCTGGAGCAAACTGAAGAACCGCCACCCACATCCGGAGAATTTGCCGAAATTCGCGGTAATCGGCTACGGCAAGCTAGGCGGCAAGGAACTCGGCTTCGCCTCCGATCTCGATCTGGTTTACCTGTTTGACGACCCCGAGCCGATTGCCGGCGAGCTTTATGCCCGCCTGGCGCAACGCATGAACACCTGGATGTCGAGCCAGACTTCCGCTGGCATGCTCTTTGAAACCGACCTGCGCCTACGCCCTAACGGCGACGCCGGCATGCTCGCCTGCTCGGTCGAAGCCTTTCGAGACTACCAGCTGAACCACGCCTGGGTCTGGGAACATCAGGCGCTAACGCGTGCGCGCTTCTGCGCGGGTGACCCGGAGGTCGGCGCGCAATTCGAGGCGATCCGCATCAAGATCCTGCGTCAGCCACGCGACCTGCCAAAACTGAAAGAAGAAGTACTGGCCATGCGCCAGAAAATGCTCGACAGCCACGCTTCAAAAAGCGACGAACTCTTTGACCTCAAACAAGACCCCGGTGGCATTATCGACGTCGAATTCATTGTCCAGTATCTGGTACTCGGCTACGCACACCAGCACCCGAGGCTGTGCGGCAACCTCGGCAACATCGCCCTGCTCAAAATCGCCGCCGAACTCGGCCTGATTCCTGAAGCACTCGCCGAACCGGCGCGCAACACCTACCGTGAATACCGCCGCATGCAGCACGTCATCCGACTGAGCGACAACGCCAAAGGACGCGTCGAACGTGATGCGGTTCAACGCCAGATCGAAGCGGTGCGTGCTTTATGGCGAGCGGTGTTCTAATGCTGCTCGGCCTCCCAGCCTTTGCAAGCGAGGCCAACGACCTTGGGAATCGGCCGGCTACCAGTGCGATAACTGATAATGCTGCGCCGTGTCATGCCCAGCGCCGCAGCTGCCTTGCTCGCTGAAAAGCCGTGACGAGCCATCCACGCATCAAAGCGCTTGGCATCATCGCCTGACTGTTCAGCCGCCAGCCGGTAAAGCGTGATCGCTGCAATCGACAGCGGCCCCTCGCTATCCCAGGTGACCCCGGAGCCCCATTCCTCAATTGATACCTGGGCAAAAAGCACCGGGTCCACCAAGGGAGACAGGCTAGGAAAATCAGCAATAAAGCGCGACAAATCGACGGTCATCATCCAGCCGTCGGCAAATTGCAACGCCAATCGCAAGCCATCCTGTGCAGAAACCGATTCAATTCTGGGCAATTTTTCGCGCATCGTCATTCTCCGTTCAGTTTTTTCCATTCCGCTTCTATCAGCGACTTGTTGGCAAAAGCCCATGCGATTGCCTTTGCCAATAGTTTGCGGTCAGCCGCACCGGCAATTTCCGCCATTGTCGCCAGGTCGACCGCCGAATCCCCTACCGGCGTTCGGACATGAAAGTGCGGCGGAGCATGGTCGGCGTAAACCGAAATCTTCAACTTTCCGTCGCGGTAAATTGTATTCATACGACTAATAGTAGTGCAATATTTTCACCAGCTCAAATGAAAATTTGCAAAAATTTGATGTTTGCTGCTGCGTGCAGATGTGGGTGTGGTGGCTGGTGTTCGAAGGGTGTGACGGAATATTCTTTAGTATCAAGTTGGCTGACTACTGGTCTTGATTTGGCCGGCTGATTCGGCACGGCCAAGTTAAGCGCTTTTACCCAGACGCTAAGGCGCCCGGCCATCATCGTAGCTAACTTCGATCCGCATTACCGCGCCCACCTTCTGCCCGTTTAACTCACCCGGTGAGAACCGTAATTTCTGGAATGCCTTGGTTGCGGCTTTGACAAAAACTTCAGGCAGGTCGCTACGTTCGACAGTGACATCGGCGACTTCGCCCTGCGCGTTGATCCACAACACCAGCACGATTTTTCCAGAAGCAACAATGGCCGCTGTCTCTTTGGGATCAAGCTCTGACTCGCCCAAGGGTTGCGGTTTGCTTGTAAGTTCATTGATTGCGTAATAGACCACGCCGGGGATGGGCAGCAAAGCCAAGCCCTCCGTGGGGTTCAATTCCAGTGGCACCTCATCAGGAATTCCGGGCAATGGCACATCGGCAGCCGGATTTTTTTGCGGCGCGAAGGGGATGGCTTGCGGTGCTTTGGGTGCCAACACGATGGCAGGCATCGTCGGACCAAGCTTGCGGGAATGTACCAAGCTCGCCGTCAATACAGGCTGACGACGTGCGGCGCTCGCATCAGCAGGCCGATCGCTATCAATGTTTTCTCCCAAATAAGGGGCAACCATGACCAGCAGATGCAATACACCGGAGAGCAGCAGGGCGCGTAACAACGTGTCGTGCCAAAAATGCCGCAACCTGACCATTCATTCCCTCAAACAAACCGCACATCGCAACGAGTTTACTTTAGATAAGGCTAAGCTAACATCCATAACGCAATGGCGCATTTGCCGCACCGGAATCGAATTGCATCAAACGCACACGCGGCAAAGAACGCTTACCAACAACGCACAATATCAAGGCTGCTCATGAAAACGCAAAAGGGATTTACGTTAATCGAGATAATGATCGTCGTAGCGATTATTGGCATCCTCGCTGCAATTGCCATTCCGTCTTACACCGATTATGTGACACGGGGAAAAATCCCCGACGCAACGTCCACACTCGCCACCAAGCGCGTTCAGATGGAACAGTACTTTCAGGACAACCGGACTTACATTGGTGCGTCAACCTGCCAAACGTGGGATGCAGTCAGTTCTTCATGGACTGCGGCAACGGACACCACCAGCAGTTTGTACTTCGACTTTCTTTGCACCCCGGCACCGACCGCAACCACATTCACACTGGAGGCCCGCGGTAAAAGCTCGATGCTGGGCTTCTCCTATACCATCGACCAAACCGCTGCCAAAGCTAGCACGGTGACCGTTAGCGGCTGGTCAGGAAGCACCAGTTGCTGGGTCACCAAGAAAGGCGGAACGTGTTAATACTTCGGCATTCACAGCGGGGCGTAAGCCTGATCGAGGTTGCAATCGGTCTGGTCGTCACTGCGATATTGTTAGCGACCGCGCTGCCCAATTTCAGCGCCTGGCTGCAAAACAGCAAAATTCGCACGACGGCAGAAGCAATCCTCAACGGCCTTCAAATGGCGCGCGCAGAAGCCGTCAGGCGTAATACCCTGGTGCGCTTCCAGCTCACCGACGCTATATCCGCCTCATGTGCCGTTAATACGACGGGGACAAGTTGGGTCATCAGCCTTGACGACCCTACCGGCGCTTGCAATACAGCCGCTTCCGACACCGTTGCACCACGCATCATCCAGACAAGATCCGGCGAAGAAGGCTCAAGCAATGTGGTGGTGGCAGCAGGACAATCCCCCATCACCTTCAATGGCACTGGCCGACAGCCGACTTCCCCTGCGCCGGCAAACATTACCATCGCAGTGACTAACCCCACTGGCGGTGCCTGCGCTACGGCCACTGCAACCAGCGGCATGCGCTGTCTTAATGTGGTTGTTTCAACCGGTGGCCAGGTACGCATGTGCGACCCCGCCGTCGTGGTTACAACTGACCCCAGAGCCTGCTGAGACAATAGCCATGATGCTTAATCTGCCGCGCCCGCTCCGTCAAACAGGCTCGATGCTGCTGGAAGGCCTGATCGCCATCCTTATTTTCTCCGTTGGCATTCTGGCCATTGTCGGCATGCAGGCGGCCGCCATCAAGGCCTCCAGTGATGCAAAATACCGTAGTGAGGCCGGGCTGCTGGCAAATGAAATCATCGGCCGGATGTGGGTGAGCGACCGCACGCAGGCCACCCTGCAAACAGCTTTTTCAAGCCCCGGCGGCACCGCTTATCAAGCCTGGGCATGGGGTGGATCAGCCTCCACCTCGGGCACGCAAACAGCACCGGCAAGCGGAACCGTGCTCGGCACCTTGCCCGGATCACAAGGCAACCCCCCTAACGTAGCAATTGTGTCAATTACGACCACCACGCCGCCCAGTAGCCAGGTAACAATCACCGTATTCTGGCAGGCGCCGGGCGATACCACCGCCCACAGATACACCACCATCGCCCAAATTGGAGGCTGATGTGTTGCCACTAACCCACACACCCCACAGACATCTTGCCGGCTTCGGATTGGTAGAAATCATGGTTGGCATGGTGATTGGCATGTTCGGCATTATTGTCATGATGCAGGTTTTCGCGCTTTCTGAAGAGCGCAAGCGCATTACCACGGGCGGCGGCGATGCAATGACTGAAGGCGTCATGGCCATGTACGCCTTGCAACGCGATATCCGACAGGCGGGTGCCGGCATCAGTGATGTGAAGATACTCGGCTGCGACGTACTTTTACGTACGGGTGTAACGCTCGCCGGGTTGGCGCCGGTAACAATCAACCATGCCAGCATCCCCCCTGGTGACAACCTTACCGATACGCTGCTCGTCGTTTACACAAATACCAACGGCTCACCGCAAGGCGACGGGATTACCGCACAACCAGCGACCACGCAGTATGCGGTACAGACACCGACCTCGTTTGTGGCCAATGACTGGCTGATCGCCGCCCCGCAGACGCGCGGCGATTGTGTCACCACCCCATTACTGCTGGATCGAACCGTTAGCATCGCAACACCCAATGTCACAGTTACCACCGGGGTTGCTGGCATGTCCAATGGCACATTGTTCAACGTCGGCCAGGCACCGATTATTCTGGCTTACGCCGTTCGCAGCGGCAATCTGACGGTTTGCGACTATGCGGTCAATGATTGCAGCGTGGTTGGCAATACCGGCAACACCGCCATCTGGACACCCATTGCCAACAATATTGTCAGCATGCGCGCACAGTACGGGCGCGATACGACAGCGGCACCCATGGATGGCATCGTTGATCTTTATGACCAAGCCACGCCAACAACCGCCTGCCTCTGGACAAGAGCCTCCGCCGTTCGCCTCGCACTGGTGGCACGTAGCGCACAATTCGACAAATCAACCGTCACCACGGTGGCGCCCGTCTGGGACGGCAGTACCGCCAACAACCCAACGGGCAGCACAGCCGCCGCCGTTGACCTGACAGGCAACGCCTCCTGGCAAAACTATCGCTACAAAATATTTCAGACGGTGGTGCCACTGCGCAACATCGCCTGGATGGGCGTGGTGTCGGGATGTTAGCCGATCGTTACGCCATGCCAATCATGGCAATCTCTTCCAACAAGCGCGGTGCACAGTCTGGCGTGGCACTGCTGGTCGCCTTGATCATGCTGATTGCGATGACGCTGGCGGGCCTCGCGCTGATGCGCTCGGTGGATACATCAAACCTGATTGCCGGCAATATGGCTTTCCAGCAAGCGGCCATTAACTCCGGAGACGCTGGTACGGAAACCGCCAGTGCCTGGCTGGAAGCCAACAATACCGGCAACACCTTATGGACCAGCAATCTGCCGCAAGGCTACGCCGCCAACCGGCAAGACCCATCAGCCGGACAAACCTGGGATGCATTCTGGAGCAACGTACTGGTGCCCGCCGGGCAAGTGATCACGCTGGCGCAAGACGGTGCCGGCAACACCGTGTCTTACACCATCCAGCGTTTGTGCAACAGTTCTGGCGATCCCACCAGCACCGGCACCGACTGTGCCGTATCCCAGACCGCAGGCACCAGCACCGGTAGCAGCAAGGGAGCAGGCGTTATCGCGCTCAACTTCAGCTCCGCAATTTACTACCGGATCACTTCGCGCATTGTTGGCCCGCGCAACACCGTCAGCTTCATTCAGGCCGTTGTGGCCTTGTAACCTCCCGGCAACACGGAGACAGTCATGAAAAACAGATTATTCAAAACGTTCAATCGCGCAGCCATCCTGCTGGTTGCTGCCGCGAGCGTTCAAGGCGCCACCGATCTGGCGACTTCCCCATTGGTTACGTCCTCAACGTCATCGGTGCTGCCCAACCTGCTCTTCGTTCTCGACGACTCGGGCAGCATGGGATGGTCCTACCTGCCGGACTGGGCGAATGATACCGACCCATTCACCGCCTCCAGTTATACCAACAACCCTGCGCTTAACCGCAACAATGGTTTTAACGGCGTCGCCTACAGCCCCAGCGTCACTTATAGCCCGCCCGCTGTTTACAACACCGATGGCACCCTGAATACCACGACTTACCCAAGCCAGACTTCGGCGAATACAACCGCATGGACAGTGGTAAAGAATGATGGCTACGGCATCCAGAGCACCTCAAACAGCAACATCACCGCTAGCGCCTACTACTACACGTTTATACCGGGCGAGTTCTGTGACAACCCCAATCTGCGAACCTGTACCACGGCGACCGCAACGTCGACCACCTACCCCTATCCCGCAACACTGCGCTGGTGTGACAGTTCCGCGCTGACAACCTGCAAGGCCTCGTGGGTTTCCGGCACTTACACTTACCCGCGCTATCCAAAACAGGCAACCACCACAATTGTCGTCAGCGGCTCAACCAGCAGCACCGTGAGCAGCATCAAAGTAAATGCCCTGGAAATCCTCTCCGCCACCACTACGGCATCAACCAGCAGCAGCACGGTGGCCAGCGAAATTGTGGCAAAAATCAACGCCTGCCTGCCGGCGATCACCGGTAGCTGCCAGGTTGCCGGCTACAGTGCTTACAGCTCTGGCAGCACCGTCACGATCAACGCACCGGTGACTGCCGGCAACATCACCTACACGCCCGTCGTTATCAAGTCGGGCACGATGACAGTGACGCCCGGCACGTTCAGCGGCTACTCGGTTCCCGGGGTAAATTTTCGCCGCGATATCGTTTCTGACAACGACAGCTATCCCTATCCCGGCGACACGGCCAAAGCATCGTCGCGTACCGACTGCGCCGGCGCCACCTGTACCTACGCCGAAGAAATGACCAATTTCGCCAACTGGTGGGCCTACTACCGCACGCGCATGCAGATGATGAAAACCTCGGCCAGCAACGCCTTCAGCTCGATTGGTTCGACCTATCGCGTCGGTTATATGAGCATCAACAACAATACCAGTAGCGATTTTTTGAATATCAGCCCATTCGACATCACGCAAAAACGCAGCTGGTACTCAAAACTCTTTGCCGCAATCCCGAATAATTCGACACCGCTACGCGAAGCCTTGTCCAAGGCCGGCCGGCTGTATTCCGGGAAGCTCAACGGCACAACATTCAACGGCAGTAC
>CAJBIL010000510.1 GCA_903953145.1 uncultured beta proteobacterium | reverse complement strand
TGTGCCGGACGACGAGCTGGCGTCGATCACGCACGGCGATTACCGCGTTGGCAACCTTATCTACGCCAACAACAGCCCAACGGTTGCCGCCGTGTTGGATTGGGAACTTTCAACCATCGGTCATCCATTCAGCGATCTGGCCTTCAACTGCATGACCTACCATTTACCGGCGGGTCATCCAGTGTCTGCCGGTTTCATCGGCGCTGATCTCCATGCGCTAGGGATACCGGACGAAGATGCCTATCTTACGGCCTACGTCCAGCGCAGCGGTCTCGATCCACGTCCACACTGGCGCTTCTATATGGCTTTCAGCTTGTTCCGCACGGCGGCAATCCAGCAGGGTGTCTACGCCCGTGCTCTCAAGGGTAACGCCAGTTCGACCACCGCCCATCTGTTCGGTGAGAGTTACCGTCTCGTTGCCGACGCTGGATTGCGGTTGACGGAATGATTCCGTGGCGCTACGCATTACTTCTGAGTGCATCGCCTGCGGCGCCTGCGACTATATTTGCCCGAACGATGCCATTATTGTCGACGTGCGTCAGTACAGAATCGATACCGGACTTTGTACCGAGTGCAAGGGCCATTTCAATGAGCCGCAATGCATTGCCGCCTGTCCGGCGGATTGCATCCTGCCTTTAGCTGTGCGGGTTGCCGAGAACGACATTGACGAAGTCTGAGCAATCCCGGGACTTCAAATGATCAAAGTCATCCAATGGGCAACGGGCTCGATGGGACGCACCGCCCTGCGTCGCATCATCGATCATGCAGACCTAGAGCTGGTCGGAGTCTATGTCTATGACGGCAATAAGGTCGGCCTTGATGCCGGTACGATCGCCAAACGCCCGGTCACTGGAATTCTCGCGACCAATGACATTGATGCAATTTTGGCATTGGACGCCGATGTGGTGCTGCATACTCCACGCATTACTCTGCCATATATGCGGCAGAACACCGAGGTGGAACAGTTGCTGGCGTCTGGCAAGAATGTAGTGTCTATCGCAGGCTTCCACTACCCGCAGGCTCACGTCGGGCCATACTCCGACCGTTTGTTATCCGCTTGCTGTGCTGGCGGCAGCACCTTGGCGGGTATGGGATTGAATCCAGGGTTTGTCGGCGAACGCCTAGTACCTCTATTGACTGGCCTGTGCGCCAAGCTTGAGTTCATCAGCAGTCATGAAATGGTTGAGGCTTCGGCGATGCCGTCGCCGCAGTTTGTCTTCGATACCATGGGCTTCGGCAGCGATCCGGCTCAGTGCGACATCACTCGCGGACCGCTTGCCGATCTATACGGCGAGCTTTACCGGGAAACCTTCGCTTGTGTTGCAGTTGCCCTGGGTACCTCGATTGCGAGGCTTGAGCCAGATCATCGCCTAACCCTTGCACCTGAGAACATTCGCATTGCTGCGGGAACAATCCCTCGTGGCCGAGTAGCGGCGACGGAATGGTGTTGGCATGCCGAGTTCGTCGATGGTAGGCGGATGACCCACTCGCTGCTATGGACTGCCGATACCCGTTTGCATGGCGCGAAAGCGGACGGTACCCATTGGCAGGTTGAATTGGGTGGGCGCCCGAATGTCAAGCTATCGCTTGATATAAGCGATCCGGATCCTGATGCACCACCCAACCGGGCCGCATCGGATGCCACCGTAGCGATCGCGATTCGAAGCATCCCGGATATCTGCGCCGCACCGCCAGGATTCTTCACCTATCCCGCATTGGCGCCTTTCCGCGAGCGATTCTGATGGCTGTACTCACAAAAGGGGGAACGCAGATGAACAAAGAGACCGAATACCGACAACAAGGCTGGTGGAGCGATGACACCGTTTGGAGCCTATTTGCCGCCAACGCATTGCGTGATCCGGAGCGGATCGCGGTGTGCGACCCGCCAAATCGCGCGTCTATCATGCACGGCGAGCCGCGTGAGTTGTCCTATGCAGCGTTGCAAGCGGAGGCTGAATCGCTGGCGCGTCGGCTCTCCTGGCTAGGCGTAGCGCACGGCGACGTCGTCGTCGTCCAACTGCCCAATGTTGTCGAGTCGCTGGTCGCCTTCCTCGCTGCGGCCCGCCTCGGCTTCATCTACTCGCCGCTGCCGGTGCAGTACCGCGTCCACGAGTTGCGCTATGTGGTCGCCAAGGCGAGGCCGAAATTACTTCTGACGGCGGCCGTCATCGACGGCCATGCCCACGCCGCGATGGCCGCCGCAGTGGCCGCCGAGTACGCTGGTCTGCGCGTGCTAGCGTACGGCGACGAACTGCCGGACGGAGTGACGGCGATGGCGGCGGTCGCCGACCCCGGCGGCGAACTCGGGCCGCCAGCGGACGCGACGACGCGCCTCACCGTGTGCTGGACCTCGGGCACCGAGGGCCAACCCAAAGGCGTCGTGCGCAATCACCAGCGCTGGCTGTGCCTGGCCCAGGCGGCCATCGACGCTGCACATCTGGGGCCTGGCGCGGTACTGCTCAACCCCTTTCCGATGGCCAACATGGCGGCCTTCGTCGGTTTCCTGCTACCCTGGTTGAAGACCGGCGGCACCCTGTTGCTGCACCACCCATTCGCACTGCCGGTATTCGTCGCACAGTTGTCTTCCCGTCCGATCGACTTCACCGCTGCGCCGCCGGCTTTGCTCAACCTGATGCTGCTGCGCGAGGACGTCGCGCGCCAGGCCAATCTCACCACCGTGCGGGCGATCGGCTGCGGCGGTGCGCCCTTGTCGCCGGGGATGGTGACAGGTTTCCGCGAGCGCTTCGGTATCGATATCGTGAACCTGTTTGGATCGAGCGAGGGTGGATCGCTGGTCTCGGGGCCTAACGACATTCTCGATCCGCATACTCGCGCAGTTTGCTTTCCACGCTGGGGCGTGCCGGGTTTCGACTGGGCCTCGGCAATGGCTGCGCGCGTCGAAACGCGGCTGGTGGACGACGCCAGTGGCGAGGATATCGTCACCACTGGCCGACCCGGGGAGCTGCGCTTTCGCGGTCCAGGCGTATTCGCCGAGTATTTCGATGCACCCGAGGCAACGGCGGCGGCCTTCGACGAACAGGGCTACTACCGCAGCGGCGATCTGTTCGAGATCGACGGCGAGCGCGGCCAATACTATCG
>CAJBIL010000509.1 GCA_903953145.1 uncultured beta proteobacterium | reverse complement strand
CTGCCGGCATCGAGCATCAGGTGCGTGTCCGAGCTTTCGATAAACTTGCAGACGCTGGCCTGGCAAAGCTGCGAGAGATGCTCCTTCTCACCCGGCGAGGCGGCGCCCTGGTGTTTGAACGCCAGGTGCGACACCAGCACCGGCCCGGTCAGCGGGATCGGCGGGCGGGCGTGGAACTCATTGTTCAGCCGCTGGCGTAGCGGATGTTCCTCAAACCCAATGGCTTCGAATCTGGCGTGCATAGAGAGTCCTGACGTGATTCTGGCGTAACGCCGAAAATGAAAAACCGCGACACCCCGACGCAGGGTGTCGCGGCACGTTCGATGCGATCAGCGAACGATCTGGTTCAACTCGCCCTTTTTATAACGCTCGGCCATCTTGTCCAGCGCGATAACCTTGATCTTGCTCGCCTGACCGGTACAGCCGAAGGCCTGATAACGCGCCAGACAAATTTTCTTCGCCGCTTCACGCGCCGGCTTGAGATAGTCACGCGGATCGAATTTGTCGGGGTGCTCGGCCAGATAGCGACGAATCGCGCCGGTCATCGCCAGACGGATGTCGGTGTCAATGTTGATTTTGCGCACACCGTGGGCGATGCCCTTGACGATTTCTTCAACCGGCACGCCGTAGGTTTCCTTCATGTCGCCACCAAACTGGCGGATCTCGGCGAGCAGTTCCTGCGGTACCGAACTGGAGCCGTGCATCACCAGATGCGTATTCGGAATGCGTGCGTGGATTTGTTTAATGCGGTCAATGGCGAGGATGTCGCCGGTTGGTTTTTTGGTGAATTTGTAGGCGCCGTGGCTGGTGCCGATGGCAATCGCCAGCGCATCACAGTTAGTTTGCTTGACGAAATCAGCGGCCTGATCCGGGTCGGTGAGCAGTTGCTCACGCGTCATGTGGCCGTCGGCGCCGTGGCCGTCTTCCTTGTCGGCCTGCATCGTTTCGAGCGAGCCGAGCACGCCGAGTTCGGCTTCGACCGAGACGCCGATGGCGTGCGCAAACTCAACGACCTTTTTCGAGACGTCAACATTGTAGTCGTAGGAAGCCGGCGTCTTACCGTCTTCGGTCAGCGAGCCGTCCATCATCACTGACGAAAAGCCCGAGCGAATCGCCGACATGCACACCGCCGGCGACTGGCCGTGGTCCTGATGCATGACCACCGGGATGTTCGGATAGGCTTCCAGCGCGGCGAGAATCTGGTGGCGCAGGAAGGCTTCGCCAGCGTATTTACGGGCACCGGCCGAGGCCTGCATGATTACCGGCGCGTCAAGCTCGGCAGCGGCTTCCATGATCGCCCACACCTGCTCCATGTTATTCACGTTGAAAGCGGGCAGGCCATAGCCGTTCTCGGCGGCGTGGTCGAGTAACTGGCGCATGGATACGATAGGCATGGTTTTCTCCTGTGATTTCAGAATGCTTGAATGCAGAGAACCGGTCGTTGCCGGTTCTGCAAAAGAGTGATTTTACCGCGAGCGCGTGCTCTGCGGTATGGCTCAGACGGGCGGCGGTAAATGTTCGCCGACGCGCACGATTTTCAGCGTATTGGTGCCGCCCGGTGTGCCAATCGGTTCGCCGATGGTCAGTGCGATCAGGTCGCCGTGTTCAACGACGCCGGCTTCGATCAGCAGTTGTTCGGCGTCGTAGAGCAGCGCATCGCGGTCGGTGTGCATCTGCTTCATGAGCAGCGGGAACACCGCGCGATAGAGGCACATCTTGGTTTGCGCTTCAGGCAGCGGGGTCAATGCGTAGACCGGTACGCCGCAATTCAGGCGGCTCATCCACAGCGCCGTGGAGCCGGATTCGGTGAGCGCCGCAATCGCTTTAACCTTCAGATGGTGCGCCGTCCAGATCGCGGCCATGGCAATCGACTGGTCGATACGGGTGAACACGCGATTGAGGAACTCGCGCTCCAGCGTGACTTCGGCAGATTTCTCGGCTTCGAGGCAGATGCGCGCCATCGACTCGATGGTTTCCACCGGGTATTTGCCGGCGGCGGTTTCGGCCGAGAGCATCACCGCATCGGTGCCATCGAGCACCGCATTGGCCACATCGGAGACCTCGGCGCGGGTCGGCACGGGCGACAGAATCATCGACTCCATCATCTGCGTCGCCGT
>CAJBIL010000508.1 GCA_903953145.1 uncultured beta proteobacterium | reverse complement strand
GTGATCGAAGTCTCCCTGATTGTTTCGATGATGCTCTCGGGCGGCGATGAGGTACGCAGTCTGGCGCGCGATACCGTTTTTGCAACCGTGATGATCATTTGTAATGGCGTGGTCGGCATCTGTTTGCTGCTGGGCAGCATCAAGCACCGCATCCTCGTTTTCAACGCCGAGGGCAGTAGCTCAGCGCTATCCGTACTGGCCGCGCTGACTACCCTCACCCTGATTCTGCCGCAATTCACCACCACCACGCCGGGCCCCACGTATTCGATGTCGCAACTGGCTTTCGCCAGCCTGATGTCGCTCATTCTCTATCTGGTGTTTGTTTTCGTACAGACAGTGCGGCATAAGGATCATTTTCTTCACAATTTACAGGGGAGTGAAGAAGGTGCGGTGACGCATGACCCCGCGCCAGAACCGGCCAATAGCTGGGTGAGCTTCGCCTTCCTGCTGATTGCGCTGGTCGGCGTGGTCGGGCTGGCCAAACAACTGGCGCCGGCCATCGAGAGCGGAATTAAAGCCGTTTCAGCACCGCCCGCCGTACTCGGTATCGCCATCGCCCTGCTCGTGCTCATGCCGGAAACACTGGCCGCCCTGCGTGCCGCGCGGCGTAATCAGATGCAGACCAGCCTTAATCTGGCGCTGGGTTCCGCATTGGCGACCATCGGCTTAAGTATCCCGGCAGTCGGTGTCGTCGCCATCCTGATGGGAATCCCGCTTGATCTTGGGCTACCCGCCAAGGAGATTGTGCTACTGGCGCTGACGCTGTTGGTCAGTGCGATCACCGTCATCGGTGGTCAGGCCACGATCATGCAGGGGACGGTGCATCTCGTGCTGTTTGCGGTGTTTTTGTTTCTGGCGATTGTCCCGTGAGGGCTGGCCAATATCTTCTCTTGGCTTAACGATAAACGCCGTCCAAAACCCCTGTCCAGAGGTGTCTTGAGTCAGCTTACCTTTGCGGTATTGCTCAATGGACTTGGCAAGATGCGCGGCGTTGGCCGGCGACTTTAGCAAATGGACGGTCTCCATCAGGCTGTTGAAGGTATCTAGCGACATCACGACCGCGTCGGGCGCATCACGCCTGGCGATCACTGTGTAGTCGGCATCATCAATCACCTGATCGATGAGCGATTTGAGGCTGTTGCGAGCTTCGGAGAAATTAACGACGCGCATGATATTTAACCTGTTCAATTTGTTGTACAAATATAGTCGTAAATGGCATTCGCAGTATTGTGTTTTATCCGGCAAAAAATCTGAGCATCTCCTTCCAACCCCAATCAAGAAACCGCACCCGGCCCCTATCGATGCGCTTTAATCTGCATGCTGATGGTGAAAATCTGGTCGGCTAATAGCATAGCCATCAACAAGCGATCACCTTGAACTTGCTTATCGAAAGGAACTGAAATGCATTGCCCATCCATGTTTCGCGAAGAACGCCTAGATGTCCTCCATGGTTTGGTAACCGCCCATCCGCTGGGGACGCTAATAACGGCGGGGAACAAAGGACTTATGGCCAACCTTATTCCCTTTACGCTCCATGACGGGGGTGAGTACGGAATACTGCGAGCTCATTTGGCGTCAGGAAACAAGCAGTTGGAAGCACTCCGCGAGGGGGCGGAAGCCTTAGTGGTTTTTCAAGGCCCGGAATGCTATGTGACCCCGTCGTGGTATCCCTCAAAAACAGAACATGGGAAGGTGGTTCCTACTTGGAACTTTGCGATGGTTCAGGTGCGAGGTATCCCGCAGGTTATCGATGACACTTCTTGGGCGAAAGCACAAATTGACGAGATGACGAATCTTCATGAAAGCAAACGCCAGCAACCTTGGAAGGTTTCTGATGCGCCGGATGACTTTATCGCTTCTCAACTCAAAGCTATTGTCGGTATCGAGATTCCCATTCTCTCAATCGAGGGGAAGTGGAAGGTTAGCCAGAACCGACTACCGGCCGACCGTCAGGGCGTCATTGATGGCTTACGAAGCGAGCAGATTTGTCCATCGATGTTGGCCTTGATGGACACGCCATAGAAGCTCAGACGCTCAGTCCGGTATTGGCACGAAGGCAGCCGGAAAATGTGGCTGCTGTGACCGGCGGTTGTTGGCCGTCAGTACTCATTCGCATTCCAATCCCTAATCGAGAAACCGCACCCGGCCCGTATCAAGTTCATAAACCGCACCAACGAGTTTCATGTCGCCTTGCTTCAGTCGCGCCTGCGCTTCCGGTGTGGCCAGCAGTTCGCGCACCGTGTGCCGCACATTGGCTTCCACCGCTGCCCTGAGTAATTCATCCGGTGCGCTTGCCGGGTCAAGGCCATCGAGTGCGGGCAAAATCTGCTCGATAATCATCTCGATCCGGCTGGCGTGCTCGGCATCGTCAAAGCGTGCAGCGATGGCCGCTTTTACTGCCCCGCAACCTTCGTGCCCCATTACAACAAAGAGCGGCGTGTGCAAATGCAGACCGGCGTATTGCTAGGTGCCGAGG
>CAJBIL010000507.1 GCA_903953145.1 uncultured beta proteobacterium | reverse complement strand
TTGGCCAGGAGTACGGCGTGCATCCGGTTCAGGTCGGGCAGTGGAAGAAGGAAATCCAAACACAGGCCAGCACGCTGTTTGAAGGCAAGCGTAATCCTAAGGCAAGCATTCAAAAATTGACCCTGGAACCTTTGATTTCGAACCTTTGATTTCAAAATTCGCAATTACTTGTTAAACGAACAGTATTGAGACCTGACCCTGTTTTTTCCGAAAGTTGTTCATAAACCCGCAAGCGATCCCCGCGACTTTCCATAAGGCCTGGTGTGCGACTGCTAGCGACGCGTACGATTTTCATGTCGTTTCAAGCGCGCCTAAAACTCACACGCGCCGCAAATCCCCTGCCATTTTCATAGCAAGGAGACTTGAGACTCAATTCGCCCGCGCACTGACCAAGAATCGTATCGACGATCGACAGGCCGACACCCGAGCCCGACTTGCTTTGATTAGCGCGAACGAAGCGCTTGCGCAGCAACTTCAACAGGTCGTCAGCGATCGCTTCGCAGTCGTTGCGGATCGTCAGCTCACCATCAACCGACACCTCGACTTGGAGGGGCATGTCGGGCGAGGCATAGCGATCGGCATTTTCCAGCAGGTTCTGGATTACGATGCCGATCGCATCGACATCTCCCATGATTGACACGGGCTGATCCGGGCAGCGATATTCCACCCGACGGCTGGACCGGAAATACAGATCGCGAACGAGCATCTCGGTGAGCGACTTCAGATTCATTTTCGACATATTGAATGCCGCTCCCGATTCCGCCCTGGCAAGTTGCAGCAATTTCACGGTCATCTGCTCAAGACGCACCATCATCTCCCTGGCATCAGCAATCCGGGCCTGTGATCGTGAATCGACAAGCTCGTCTCTGAGGACATCCAGTTGCGCCATCGCCGAGGCTATAGGCGTTCGCAGTTCGTGGGCGCTGTTGGCGGTAAAGCTTCGCTCGGCTTCAAGCGCAATCTTCAAGCGAACCATCAGCGAGTTGACCGTCTCACCCAGGCCAAACAATTCGGTGGGCAAAGTATCGGTATTGATCGAGTGAAGATCCTTACTGCTGCGGGTTGAAAGCTCATGATCGAGCCTCAGGATCGACTTGCGCATGGCATTGACTGCGAAATAGATCGCCAGAAAGGCCAGAGGGAGTAAGGCGCCCAAGGCCAGCAAGAGGGGCTTCAGCGTCCCGTAAAAAGTGCTCTTGCGGTGATTCGTACGTTCCGCCAGGGTGATCCAGTAGTTGCCGTCCAGGCTTGACTCAACATAGAAATGTTGATTGTCCAGTTTGTAGAAGCCCACTTTGCGCAGCGTCGGGTAGGGAGTATCCGGTGCCATGTGTGAACGCATCAACATTGTTCCGTTTTGATCGAAAAGCTGGTAAGACAGGTACTCGTCGTGCTCTTTCGGCTCGGAGACCGGCGAGAGACGGCCTGGTTCGCTAAATTTCAACTCATGAACGACGAGTGACAGCAGGCGCTGCGAAGTTTCCTGCAGACTGCTGTTAAAAATCTCGTTGGTTTCATACTGAAGTACCCAAACCACCGAGGCGACGGCGCCTGACCAGAGTAGAAGCAGAGTCAGGATCAGCGAGTAGTAGAGCTTTCTGGCGATACTCGGGCGCATCAGGCGTCTCCTGCTATGAAGCGGTAGCCCAGTCCCCGCTTAGTTTCGATCGCCTCTTTGCCGAGTTTCTTGCGCAAGCGACTGACGTAGACTTCCAGCGTATTGCTCCCCACCTCATCGTCAAAACTGTACAAGGCCTCGTCAAGCTGCTCCTTGTGCACGATCACCCCAGGCCTGACGACGAGCTTTTCCAGTAAAGCCCATTCCTTGGCGGTCAGCTGAGCATCCTTGCCGTCATGCAGCACGCGATGGCCCGTGCGGTCGATCTCAAATCGCCCCAGCCTGATCATCGGGTTTGGGTTGCCTGCATAGCGCCTTAAAACCGCTTGCAGCCGGGCCAGCAACTCGTTCAAGTCAAACGGCTTGACGACATAGTCGTCGGCTCCCGCGTCTAGCCCCTTGATCCGATCGCTGATCTGGTCGCGTGCGGTCATGATGATGACCGGCAGGTGGTTGCCTTGTCGTCTGATGGCTTTGAGCAGCGTGATACCGTCGCCGTCGGGAAGAGAGAGGTCGAAAAAAGCGGCATCGAACCCGCCGACCTGAAGAGCGGCCTGCGCATGCCGAATGTTATCGACCGTATCGACGGCGAGTCCTCTCGACTTGAGGTGAGTGCCGATGGCTTCAGCCAAGCTCGGCTGGTCTTCGAGAAGCAGGATTCGCATGCATCGCTTTCACAACAAAGGGCCGAAAATACCAGATCAAGCTGAACAGTACGTTAATGCTGCGGCCACGTCAGCCTGTATTTGCGACGAAGCTTCAACAAGGTTAAAGATTGTTTTCAAGTTCAGGTTCGGTTCACCTTGACCGATTAAATTGCACCCTGTGCCAACATTCACCGGGAGAAACAAATGAGCAGTCATTCGTCCAAAGCCTACAAATTCGTCGTGCAAAACGGTATGGTTACCGCCGCCTATGAAGTCGAGGATGGTACGACCAAGCTTGAGTCGGTAGATCGCAACGAGACCTGGAGCGTCAATGCCAACCTGGTGATAAAGACAAAATACGAAGACGGTCAGCGCGAAATCACCGTCTATTCCGACGATGACGGCAACGGCATTTACGCCAAGGCGTCGACCAGAAAAAATACTGGCGACAACGGCGATCTCCATGGTAATGACGGCAACGATCATCTGCATGGTTCCAGCGGTGATGAACACATCGACGGCGGCAACGATCATCTGCATGGTTCCAGCGGTGATGAACACATCGACGGCGGCAACGGCATCGATGATGTCTCATACCAAGGATCGCGTCATGAATACGCAATCAAGGTGGGCACCACGGGGGTCAGCGTTGACGACTCAAACGCGACGCGGGACGGTACGGATACCCTATCGGCGGTGGAGCGCCTGCATTTCAACGACGGCTCGTTGGCGCTGGATACCGACGGGCATGCCGGCCAAGCGTATCGCCTCTACAAGGCGGCGTTTGACCGTGAATCCGACGAGAGCGGTTTAGGCTATTGGCTCAACAGACTCGATCACGGCGCAACGCTGGAAAGCGTCGCGAATTCCTTCATCGCCAGCGCCGAATTCAAGGCGCTCTACGGCGAAAAAATTGGAGACGACCAATTCGTCGAGCATCTTTACAATAACGTACTGGATCGGACCCCGGATGCAGGAGGTAAGTCATACTGGCTCGATTCACTCGAGCACGGAATGACTCGCGAGAAGGTCTTGATCAACTTTTCAGAAAGCGCGGAGAACCAGACCAACGTCGCACCGCTGGTCCTTACCGGCATTCCGTACCAGGAAATGCCCGCTTAAGTGGGAAGGGGCAATGGAGCGGTTATGAAAATTCACCATAACCGTTTTGGTTAACGAATCAAAGGTTCCGAATCAAAGGTTCCAGCGAATCAAAGGTTCC
>CAJBIL010000506.1 GCA_903953145.1 uncultured beta proteobacterium | reverse complement strand
GGCGCGAAAGCGCCTTTTTGACCTGCTTGCCTTACTCGACCGTATCCTTGCCCATCGTCACTCGTCCGTTGCGGACGCGAAACCCTTTGGTCGATAGCGCACCCAACCCCTGCCCACCGTGGGCATGGGCAATCGCACAAGCCAGCGCGTCGGCCGCGTCGGGGCTTGGGTCACCCGGCAGTGCAAGCAGGCGGCGCACCATGTGCTGTACCTGCGTTTTGTCGGCATGGCCGTTGCCGACTACAGCCTGTTTGACCTGCAAGGCAGTGTATTCGGCCACCTCAAGCCCGTCGGCCACCAGTGCAGTAATCGCCGCCCCGCGTGCCTGACCGAGCAACAGCGTGGACTGCGGATTGACGTTAACGAAAACGATCTCAACCACGGCCTGATCCGGCCGATGCATTGCCACCAGCTCACGCAGGCCGGCGTAGATCGTGCCGAGGCGCTTTGGTAGAGAAGACTTGGCATCGGTCTTGATGCAACCGCTGGAGAGGTAGGTAAGTTTGTTACCGGTTTTTTCAATCAGGCCAAAACCGGTAATTCGCAATCCGGGATCGATACCAAGGATACGGATAGCATGCGCTGGAACACCCGCCATCGACTAAAGGCCGACACGCACAGAAAAGAAGTGGCGCGGGAAAACCACCCATGAGTCGCGAAACTCGCCATGCTCGGTGGTGGTAGAGCGCCCGGTGTAGGCGACTTCCGCGTTATTACTCCCGACGCGGAAAGACTTGGCAATCCGCCAATCGGTGCGGTGATAGGCAGGCACGTTGCTGTTAGCCGTCCACTTCATTTCGGCAACTTCGTGCTGCGTGAGGCTCACCTCCAGGTCATAGGGCAACTTTTGAATCAGCATCAGCGTCGTCGAGAAGTTGGGTGCCGAACGCTTGGTATGCGTCGTGATTTTCGTAATGTTAGCGGGATCGTCCTTGATTTTAATATCAAGCAACGACGCATCAATATTGACGAAAGACTGATTGAGCAGCAAGCGGGTATCCGGTGCAGGCTGCCAGCGTGCCTGATACTCGAAACCGTTGATGTCGACAGTTTGTCCATTCACCGCGTAATCGACTGCTTCACTGCCGCATTGCAACGTGAGCCGATTCGTGACGGCATTGGGATTCGGGCAATAAGGCGCACCCGTTAGTGTCCACGGCACGGTCAGTATCCGGTTGGGAATCCGCTCACGAAACAGTCGAGCGTCGATCGAGACTGTTTTTTGGCGGAACTCGCCGATATAACCGATTTCCTGACTGATCACGCGCTCGGGCTCGATGACCCCACGCGCCGCAAATTTATATTGTTGCAGCAAATTCGGGAACGGCGAGTTGATCGGGGCAAAACGGTAGTCACCGCGCGCTTCATTGAGCGTTGGCGGGCGATAGGCACGCGATACGCCGAAACGAAGCGTATTCTCTTCGTTGATATGCCGATGTATGGTCAAGCGCGGCGACAGCGTCGCGCCGGACAAACTATCGTGCTCCCAGGTTCCGCCCAGATTGGCGTTCCATTCCGGCGAGGGTTTCCACTCAACGTTGGCAAAAGTACGGGCTGTATTCCGCGTTTGCCGGATATCACCAAAGAAATAAAGCGGCTGATTGAGGTCCAGAAACTGCGCGCCGACGCCCCACACCATACGAACCTTCTCGTGCGGCGAAAAACTGTGCTGCGCCTCCAGATCATGCCGTTCAGAGCGCCCGCCTTCATTGATGTTCAAAATAAACGTAAAGCCGCCCGTCGCTGCCGTCTCGACGTGCGCTTCGTCGGCGAACTCACGCGTCATGGCGTAGCTCATACGGAACTCTTCGGTCGATGATACGGTATGCCGCCAACCTGCCTGAACCGTCTGGTTACGTTGTAGAAAATTATGGAGCGGAACGCCGCTTCCGCCCCGCCCGGTCGTGCTGGTGGTTTCGTTGAAATTCAGCTGAAGCTCATCCTTGTCGCTCGGATAAAAAGCGCCACGCAAACTGACGACACGATTGCGCCGGTCATCGTGCAGGCCGTCAATCCCGTTGTCAGCCTGCTCACGCACCGATAGCCGGAAGTCCGCCCCCGGGGCAGAGCCGCCCCAGCGCGCAAAAACATCATCAATACCGCCGTGGCCGCTATTCACCGAAAATGCGCCGCCACGCGTTTGGGCCGGATGCTGCGTAATAATGTTGATCACGCCCAGAAAAGCATTGGCGCCATAGGCGGCGGAGTTTGAACCGCGTAACACTTCGATGCGCTCGATATCCTCAAGCGCAACCGGAATC